>NZ_AJXD01000012.1:0-89990 GCF_000264725.1 Acinetobacter sp. HA
TTGAATCGATGTATTTCATCCGCAGATTATGCACGAATGCCAAGAAATCCGGAGTGCAAATATTAACCAAAAAGAAGATCGTTTTTTGATTTATGAAAGAGATCTATTAGATAATTCTTTAAATTGAATACCGATCCAATTTTTGATAGTTCTATCACCACCACATTTTACAATTTCCTAATCATGAGCAGAAAAGAGATATTACTCAATAACTTTATTTCAAACGATATCGTTTTGGTGCAAATCTGTTCACTCTTGGCGCATAAACATTTGACCAATATTTTTAAGCACTTTTTATTTTAATAAATAACTGTTTTAGATAATTTTATTTATAAAAAATAAGTTGGCACGCTTTCTGCTTTTATTTAGATACAACATAAATAGAGGAGAGCAATACACTTGATCACTCAATCACAAACATCGGTTAACCATGCATGTATAAAAACAATAGCAAGGACATGAGCAAGAAAAATGGAATAAACCGGTGAAATAATCAACTAACTCTGCTTTCAAACAAGCCCCATCTCAATGTTATGGGGCTTTTTTTTGCCATTGAATTCAAGTTTATTCGCCAAGTCGCAATAGCTAAAAATTGGCACGCATTCTGCATTTGTTTAAGTAATACAAAACATAATTTTCGTAATACTTAAGGAGATGCACATGAATACGGTTCAAGCTAAAAAAAACCTGCATCCGTTTAAAAAATTCCTGATCGAATTATTCAGCGTACGCGCTGGCTTATACATCAAACAAGACCTGACTTTTAAAGGATAAAACCGTGCCTAAACAAAAATTGGCACGGATCAGCGTGACTGTGCCAGAAACCACGCTGCATGCGATGGATCAAAAAATTGTCGAGCAGCACTATGAAAGCCGTTCGCAGGCCATTGTCGACATGATTAACCGTCACCTGATTGATGATCTGGTGATTCGCGATGAAGTCATGGTTGGCACACTCACCTTGCTCTATGACGTCAGTCTGAAACCGCTGCGCAGTCAGCTGGTCGATCTGCAACAGCAGTATCTGGCACAAGTGATCAATTCGCTTCATATCCAGCTGGATGATGAAAAAATCCTGCAAGTCATGCTGATGCAGGGCGCGAGCAGTGATCTGAAAGAAATTAGCGAACAATTTATTGCACTGAAAGGCGTGATTAAAGGGCATCTCGAACTGATGGATGCTGTCATGCCGCCCATTCCACAAAATACCGAACACACTTAAGGAGAACAGCTGTGCACAACTTATGGACTGTACAGGACTGGCAACACGCCTACCAGAATAACAATATCCAGCTTAGTGACCTGATTGAGTATGTTGCCGAGTTTAAGAATGACGATCATGCCTGGATTTCAATTGCGACAGCAGCACAATTACAGGCACAAATTGATGCATTGACTGGTGCAGATATTGAAAGCTTGCCACTTTATGGGGTGCCATTTGCAGTCAAGGACAATATTGATGTTGCAGGGTTCTATACCACAGCCGCATGTAAAGAGGCAGCTTATCTGGCGACTTCCGATGCTACAGCAGTAGCCAAATTAAAAGCTGCCGGCGCGATTGTCGTGGGTAAAACCAATCTGGACCAGTTTGCGACGGGTCTGGTCGGTGTGCGCTCCCCATACGGCGCGGTGAAAAACAGCTTTAATCCTGAATATATCAGTGGCGGTTCAAGCTCAGGTTCCAGCGTGGTGGTAGCCAATGGATTAGTACCATTTTCACTGGGTACAGATACTGCAGGTTCAGGACGTGTACCGGCAGGGCACAATAACATTATCGGACTCAAACCGACCAAAGGCTGGTTCTCGACTACAGGCCTGATTCCGGCTTGCCGCACCATCGATGTGATTTCGATTTTTGCCTTAACGGTGGATGATACCTGGCAGGTGGCGCAAGTCATGCAGGGCTATGATGCCAGCGATGAGTATTCCAGAATGCATCCTCAAAATGTACCGAGCCAATTTTCAAAAGGAAAAATTGCCATTCCGGATACACTGGAATTTTATGGTGATGCTGAAACTGAAAAAGCATTCCAGCTGGCGATCACACGTGTAAAAAGCTTGGGTTATAGAGTTGAGCCGATTGATTTTGCTCCATTTCAACAACTGGCAGCGGCCCTGTATAACCGCTCTTGGGTAGCTGAACGTACCAGTGCCGTGGAAAAAATGGTGCAACGCGAGCAGACCCATCCGGTAATTGGCCAGATTATTGCGCAGGCAGACCGGTTCAGTGCGGTCGATGCCATGCAGGATGAATATGAACGCGCCCGCCTGAGCCGTGTTATTCAAAATACACTGGCAGATTATGATGCCTTGATGGTGCCTACTGCACCCACCATTTACCGCATTGCAGATGTAGAAGCGGATCCCCTGGTCAAAAACAGCCATATGGGCGCTTATACCAATTTTGTCAATTTTGCCGATCTGTCGGCTTTGGCGTTACCAAATGCGATTCGTGCCGATGGTTTGCCAACGGGTGTGACCTTTATTGCACCAGCCTGGATGGATGAGGCACTGGCCAAATTCGGGCAAAAATGGCAGCAGGCGAGCCCGTTAAAGTTAGGCACCTCTGAACTTAGCTATGAAAAAACAACTGAAATCTCATCGGGTCACAGCGTCAAACTGGCTGTAGTTGGAGCACATCTGACCGGAATGCCACTGAATTTTCAGCTGACCACACGTAGTGGCACCCTGATCAAGCAGACCCGGACTGCTTCGCATTACAAACTGTATGCTTTAAAAAATACCACACCGCCAAAACCTGGCCTGCAATACAGTGCGAAAGGTTGTTCAATTGAAGTCGAAGTCTGGGACATTCCACGTGCATTGTTTGGCGACATTGTCGCTGAAGTACCGGCACCACTCGGGATTGGCAATGTACAGCTCAGCGATGGCACATGGGTCAAAGGTTTTATTTGTGAAGGCTATGCCTTAGAGGATGCAACAGATATTAGCCATTTTGGTGGTTGGCGCGCCTATATCGAATCTAAAAAAGTCAGCAATACCAAGTTTAAATGCGCATGCATAGGGGAAATCGCACGATGATTAAAAAAGCCTTGTTGTCAGCATCTGTACTGACCACGATTTTATTAGCAGGCTGTGACAATACAGCCAAAGTACCGGAACCAAAAGCCAAAGCTGAAGGCAGCGTGAATACCAAGCCCATTACGATCGGTTACAGTGATTGGCCGGGGTGGGTGGCATGGCAAGTCGCGATTGAAAAAGGCTTCTTTCAAGAGGCAGGGGTCAATGTTGAGTTTAAGTGGTTCGATTATTCAGCATCGATGAGTGCTTTTTCGGCCAATCAACTTGATGCCGTTTCGGTATCCAATGGCGATAACTTGGTGATTGCATCCGGTGGTACCAAGGGCATCATGATCATGGCGACCGATTATTCAGCCGGGAATGACGTCATTATTGCTAAAAATGGCATAAATTCGATTCAAGAACTAAAGGGCAAGCAAATTGCGGTCGAAAAAGGCTTAGTTGATCATCACTTGTTAAATACGGCTTTAAGCGATGCGGGTATTGCACATACTGATGTGAACTTGGTCAACGCGGTCACCAATGAACTACCACAAGTCTTTTCAAGTCCTGATGTGGCTGCGATTGCGGTATGGCAGCCGGTGGCCAATCAAGCCTTGAAAGCCGTTGCAGGTTCCAAGATTATTTATTCCTCTCAAGATAAACCTGGTCTGATTTATGACACTTTAACGGTCAATATGACGCATTTGTCTGCACACAAAGAAGAATGGAAAAAAATCATTCAAGTGTGGGATAAAACGGTGAAATATATTAATGATCCAGCCACACGTCCTGATGCCTTAGCCATTATGGCAAAACGCGTTGGTCTTGAAGCCGATCAGTATGCACAGTTTATTGAAGGGACGCATTTATTGGATTTGGCAGCCAATAAAAAGGTATTTGAAAAATCGAACAACTTTGATTCACTCTATGGTTCAAGCTATCACGTCAATGAATTTAACTTTAAAAATGGTGTATATACCCAAAAAGTCGATGTAGATGGGGTCATTTATCCCGAACTTGTACAATCTTTACCATAATCCTTTTTATACAGGCTTTTCGTATCGAAAGGCCTTTTTTCGTTAAGGGGGCTGTATGTTAAAAAAATTATCTCTTTCTGTGTTGGTTGCTTCAAGCTTAATTCTCGTAGGCTGTAGCAAATCATCAGATACCACAACTGAAGCAAAAGCAGTCAATTCAAGTACTGCTCCGATCCGTATCGCCTATAGTGAATGGCCGGGTTCACTCGCTTGGGAAGTGGCAAAGGCAAAAGGATGGTTTGAGGAGGCAGGCTTAAATGTACAACTTGAATGGTTCTCCGACTATAACGCATCAATTCAAGCCTTTTTGGCAGGCAAAATTGATGGGGCGAGTGTCGCCAATGGCGATAACTTTATGCTGTCTTCACAAGGTGTGAACGGGAGCATTATTTTGGTCAATAGTATGTCGACCGGAAATGATATCATTATTGCGAAACCGGGCATTGAGTCTGTTAAAGAGCTTGCAGGGAAAACCGTTGCATTCGAGAAAGGCTTGGTCAGTGAATTGTTCTTTACCACCGCGATGGAGAATGAAGGTCAAGATCCGAGCAAAGTCAAAGTCGTTAATGCGGTGACCCAAGAACTATCACAAGTCTTTAATACACCAGGGATTGATGCGATCACGCTTTGGCATCCATTTGGTTTACAGGCCCTTAAAGCTGTACCGGGTTCTAAAGTCATTTATGATTCAAGCAAAACACCGGGATTAATTTACGATGTTCTTTCGGTGAACTTGCCAAACATTGAAAAACGTAAAGATGAGTGGACCAAATTGATCGTGGTGTGGGACAAGATTGTGAAATATCTTGAAGACCCTGCGACACGTGCAGATGGTATTAAAATCATGGCAGATCGTGCCGAGATTAAACCTGAACAGCTTGAAAACCTGATGGCGGGTACGACCTTGCTCGATTTAGAAGATAATAAAAAAGTCTTTGTTAAAGGTGATGGCTTGGACTCACTGTATGGTTCTTCTTATAACGTCAACAAGTTCAATATGCGTGTCGGAATTTATTCAGAAAGCCCTGTTGTCGAAAATACCATCTATCCACATTTGGTCAATGCTGCACAAGCTGAATAATCCATCTAAGCTTGATAAAAAAGGGCTTTTTAGCCCTTTTTTATGACTCACGATTTAAGCGAAGTTCATGCTTCAATCAGCCAAACTTTCTCAATATCATGTGCAGTGACCCATAACACATCACCACACTGCATTACCGCACCACTTCCAGCATTCTCTTGTGCAGTGATCTGCCTTAAAATCTTGCCAGAAATCAAATCAATTTCGATTAACAATAGATTTGTCGTTCTGACCCAAAGTCTGTTTTTAGATGCAAAAATATCCCCACCATCGCCACGTGCATGTTCAGGGAGTTGAATGGTTTGAACACACTCACAGGAGAGAGCATCAATTTTTGAAACCGTGCCATGCTTTTGATTAAGGCTAAACACATATTGATCATTGGCCGAGATAAACCAAGGGGTTTCATCAACATCAATCACATGTGTTACACGGTTTAAGAAAGGATCAATCCGTTGTACGGAGGCGTGTTGAGTGTTGGTGAGCCAAATTGCACCCGCACCATAGCAAACATTATAAGAGCTCGGTAAGACTTCAATATGTTGTTCAATTTGACCGCGACACGGTGCAATTTTGGTGAGTAATCCTTCTGCGGAGACCACCCAAATGGCATCATCGGATGCCGCCAAACTAAATTCACCCGTTAAATCCGCAAGACCCGTCGGAATGATGGCTAAAACTTCATTACTAATCTGATCTATTTTATAAATGGATTGATTTTCTAGACTCGCCACCCATACTGCTGAAAATGCACACACCGGAATTCCTGCAGCCTTAGGCACTTGAATTTCAGCCACCACCTGATTGTCTTGAGCCGAAAACTTTTGTAAGACATCCTGATTGGTGGCCCAAATATAGCGGCCATTACTCGCCATAAAGTCGACAAAACCGGAAACATGCCGAGTTTGTAGCGCAAGATGTTCAATGGGTACTTCATTTGATTCAAGCAAAACAGCATGATTCATCTATGTAACTCCTGCATATTGATGACAGCACGGTAGCGCAGTTTCCCCTGACGTAACTTCTCAATCGCATCATTGACTTTCGAGATGGGAAATTCCTCCACCCAGGGCTGTATATGGTGACGTGAGCAGAAATCGAGGAGCTGATGCATGGCAATCGGTGTACCTGTGGGTGAACCTGTTAGACTAATTTGTTGATCAATTAGCTGAAAGCTTGAGATTTTAAGAGGAGCTTCGACCAAACCGACCACATGAAACTTTCCTTCAGGAGCCAATAAGCGAATGTATGCATCCCAATCGAGTGCTTGATTGACCGTATCCACAATCAGATCAAAATTTTGTGGGGGAATATCATCAAGCTGAGTCGAGGAAAGGACTTGGTCTGCACCTAATTGTTTTAGTTCATCATATTTTGCAGGGTTTGAACTAAACGCAGTGACTTTGCAGCCCCAAGCTTTGTAAAGTTGCACTGCAATATGTCCTAAGCCACCAATACCAATCACGCCCACATGATGAATCGCTTGAATACCATGTTGCAGTAAAGGGGTAAATACCGTTAAACCACCACAGAGTAATGGTCCAACACTTTGGAGATCCATATTTTCAGGAATAGGAATCACCCAAGAGGCTTGCGCACGGACATGACTCGCAAAGCCACCATGACGTCCTACAATCGTGGATTCAGATTGTTTGCACAGATTAGGTTTGGCCGACAAACAAGGATGACACGTTTGACAATGACCCGATTGCCAACCTAAACCGACCACTTGATTGGGGACTAGATGTTTTACCGTGCTACCAAGCTTTGAAATACGTCCAATGACTTCATGACCCGGAACGAAAGGATATTGTGTTTGTTGCCAATCATTATCAAGCATAGAGAGGTCAGAGTGGCATAAGCCACAGTACATGACCTCAATTTCAACCTCATCGGGGTTTAAGTCGTTAAACTCAAACTGATAAGGTTGAAGTGCTTGCTTAGGCGCATGTGCGGCATAAGCAAATACAGGCATCACTTATGCTCCTAAGTCATCATAATTGTGTTTACCAAAATGGACATTTGGACCAGTCAGTTGAATTTCGCCACGTTTGACCATCTCACGCATATAACGAAAGCCTTGCGCACTGACTTCAAATAGATGTTGACCTGCAATCACAGGCGGATATTTCTCTAAAGCTTCTGGCGTTGCAAATTGAGGCAACGGTTTAATCTCGACATCATAGTCACAAGCAAAGAATAGCGGGAATGAATAACGTTCATCACGGACTTTACGAACACGATGAGAGGTTGCAGTAAAGCGACCGCCACTTAAGGCTTCAATCATGTCGCCAATATTGACCACAAATGCATCTTCAATGGGAGGTGCATCAATCCATTCACCTTTAGAGTTCACCACTTCGAGTCCTGCTGCAGTAGGTAACAAGATGGTGAACAGCTCCATATCGGTATGTGCACCAAAACCAAAGATATCTTCTGCTTCTAGATCATGTGGATAGTGCATTAAACGTAGTTGAGAGGTGGGTCGTGTGACTAAACGGTTAAGCGCATCGGGTTCAAGTTGAAGGGCCAATTCAAAACCGCGCAGCAGCACACGTCCTAAGGCAATCACATCTTCATAATAAGCGCTAACATCTTGCTTAAAATTCGGGAGATCGGCCCATACATTCGAGCCATGCATCGGTTTTTGAGCAATCACGTCAGGATCATCATCAGGTAAATCCCAACTCAAATCGAAAGCTTCTTTATTGTCTGTTTTGTTGGGTAATTCTGCCAAATCAGGACGATCAATCGCTTCAACACGTTCTTCACCCGGTGGCACATATCCACGATGCTTAATGCCAAATTTGCCGGCATAATACTGCATTTTTTCTTCAAAGGGTAAGGCGAAAAATGCTTTAGCTTGGGCTTGTAATGCTTCTATATGTGCTCTCGGAATGCGATGACCCTTAATATATAAAAAACCGACATGCTCAGCCGCTTTGCCGAGTTCTATCGCAACCTGTTGTTGATCTGCAGGATCTGCACTGTACAACCCTGAAATATCAATGACAGGAATTTCACTGAAATCTTTTTCAATCGTTTGAATGCTCATGTTACCCCCTAAAATGAGGCACGTATGGTGTGGAACAATGCGTGCCTTGTGAATTTACTAATGTCTGCTTAAATTTCAGTACTGTTTGAAAAGACGTTAATAATGACGATGCCAAGCACCATAAAGGACAGCCCAATCAGCGCTGCCGTGTCCAAATGCTGTTTATAGAAAATCCAACCAATGCATGAAATCAAAATAATGCCTGCACCCGACCACAGGGCATATGTAATACCCACGGGGATGGTTTTCATGGTGAGCGCTAGAAAGTAAATTGCGATCAGATAGCCAATGACAGTGATCGTGGATGGAATCCATTGGCTAAGACCATTCGATGCTTTTAAAGCAGAGGTCGCAATCACTTCTGCCACAATTGCAATCATTAAATAGAGGTAAGCCATATTGATCTCACTTACTTGCTAGTACTGACTTTGGTCATACGAGGAATCACCGGTAAATCTGCCAAAGCAGGATCAAGTTCATCTTCTTCGGCATGCACCAATTGATCGACACGTTGACGTAAGCTTTTAAACTCAGGTGTCAGCATGAGGTCAGGATGACGTGGGCGTGGCAAGTCGACTTCAATAATTTCTTTAATCTCACCTGGGTTGGCTTTCAGTGCCACGATACGGTCGGCAAGTAGAATGGCTTCGTCCATATCATGGGTAACAAAAATGATGGTAATGTCGATGTTTTTCCAAAGATCCATTAAGTGACGTTGCATTTTTTGGCGCGTATGTGGGTCAAGTGCACCAAAAGGTTCATCCATGAGCAGAATTTTCGGTTCATTGACTAAGGCGCGGGCAATGGCGACACGCTGTTTCATCCCACCTGACAGTTGGTGTGGATATTGATTTTCGTATTTTTCTAAGCCAATGATGTTAATCCACTCGCGTGCTTGGGCTTCGGCTGCTGAATGACTTTGGCCCTTCATTTTTGGACCAAACATTACATTTTCTTTGACGGTTTTCCACGGAAAGAGGGTATAGCCTTGGAACACCATGCCACGCTCAGGACTTGGGCCTGTAATCGGTGTGCCATCCACTAAAATCTCACCACTACTATATGGGTCTAAACCTGCAACCACACGGCTAAAGGTCGATTTACCACACCCAGAGGGTCCAATCACACAAATAAATTCACGTTTATGGATTTTGAGATCTAATGCATTTAAGACCGTGCGTTCTGTTTTGCCATGTTTAAACTTTTGTGTGAGTTGTTTTGCTTCTAAGATCACGGGACGTTGGTAAATCTTGTCAAAATAGTGACGTGAATCAAATGCATCAGTATGTTCAAGCTGTGTCATTAGTGTGCTCCCGCTTTCCATTTAAATAAACGTTGACCGATTTTCATCAGGACGACATCGCAGATCAGACCGATCATCCCAATAATTAAAATTGCAGCGAAGACATTGTCGAAATGTTGGTAGCGTGCTTGCTGGGTGATAAACCAAGTAATGCCAGAGGTGCTGCCAATCAGTTCAGCCACAATTAAGTAAGTCCATGCCCAACCGAGCAGTACACGCAAATTACGGTAAATTTCAGGTAATGCTGCAGGGATCACGACATGGAATAGGCTTTTGAGTTTATTCGTTCCTAAGGTAAAGCCTGCTTCAATCAAGCTACGGTCAACCAAGCGTGTGGTATTGGCAATAATCAGAATTTGTTGGAACAAAGTGCCAATCACAATAATGGCAATTTTTGGTGCATCGTTGATCCCTAAAATTGCAACGGCTAGGGCACCAAATGCAGGTGCAGGCAAATAACGGAAAAATTCAACAAAAGGCTCGGTCAGTTGGGATAGCTTGTTTGAAAAACCGCATAAAATTCCGAGTGGGACACCGGCTAAGGAAGAAATAAAGAATGCAGTAAATACCAATTTAATACTGTGCCAAAGGCTTTCGTGAAACCATGGCGCATTGGCTTGGGCAGGCGGGGTGGTAAACGCTGTTACCAAGGCTTTAGCAACCTCATGCGGTGCAGGTAGGTATATAGGATTAACTAAAATCCCTTGCGGTGGTGTTAGGCCTTGATCCACTGCATTCTGTGCCTCTGCATAAAACACATCTTTGTGCACACGACTATCGACTTGTAAAAAGCTGACACTACCCGATTGGGTAATCTGTACTTGCGGATGCCATATAAATGGTAAGTAACTTACCGCACACCAAATGAGAATTGGTATTAAAAATGACCCCAAGCCAAACAACAGTTTGTTCCTTTGACTGAGTTCGCTTGCAACGTAACTCATCTTGCTGCCCCCAATATTACGTTTTTTATAAAATGTAATACTGACTAAGCAAAATGGATGCCATGATGGGCTGAAATCATCAGGATGATGAAAGAATCTGATTTACAAAGAAGAATTGAAAAGATGGAATAGGCTACTTACCTAACTTAACATTCTGATTACGTATAAAAACATAAAACCTAGCATTTTAGCCTTTATTGATTATTTTTTAACCCAAACTATTTCATATTTTTACATCAGTTTAATTCGGCTTTGTTTTTCCTTAAGGTATTGTCCACTTCTTAACTCATTGAATTATAAAAGGGGAGCAATGCTAGAATTTAAAAATCAAATCGTACACGGCGCAATTTTCGATATGGATGGAACCATGTTTGATACCGAACGCTTGCGCTTTCAAACCTTGCAACAAGCTTCACGTGAGCTGATTGGCATTGAATTTTCTGAAAGTTATTTAATGCAGTGTTTGGGCCTTAATGCTCGTAGTGCAGAGCAATTGGCTAAAGAGCGTTATGGAGAAGATGTACCTTATGCCGAGATTCGTCAACGCGCCGATGTACTGGAACTAGAACATGTGCGTCATTACGGTGTTCCCGTTAAAAAAGGTTTATTGCAGGTCTTGGAACGCCTACGCAAAGCTGGCCTGAAAATGGCGGTAGCGACATCCAGCCGACGTGCGATCGCAGAAGAATATCTGATCAATGCCAATGTCTATAAGTTTTTTGATGTACTGGTCTGTGGCGATGAGATTAAACAGGGGAAACCTCATCCAGAAATTTTTATCAGTGCAGCCGAAAAAATCAATTTAAGTCCGGCACAATGTCTGATGTTTGAAGATTCTGAAAATGGTCTGCGCTCTGCCTATGATGCAGGCGGGATGACGGTGCTTTTCAAAGACATCAAAACACCGAACGAGTCGATGCTGGCACAAGCCCAGTATTATTATGAAACAGTCGAAGATTTCTTGACGGAACTGAACCAGTTTGTGCCTGTTCTGGACATGCCAGAACTACAGACTGCTTTTCCGCAAACGCTGAATCAGTTGACGGTCGGGATACACGGTTTTGGTGCAATTGGCGGCGGTTATCTGGCTCAGGTGTTATCGCATTGGGATGGATACACACGTCCACGCAAAATAATTGCTTCGACACGCAATCCACTGTATCAATCCAGCGTCAATGCTTTTGGTACTTACTGTATTCGCTATGGCCAGAATTCTTTTGATCAGCGTATTGAAAATATGAGCGTGATTGATGCGCATGATCTGCAACAAATGCAGAACATGTATATTGAATCCAGTCTGGTCGCCATTTGCGTACCAGAGGAAGCACTGGTTTCTGAAGCGGAGGTCATTGCACAAGGTTTATACGCACGTTATCTGGCTTATGAGCAGCAGGATCAGCCACTGACAGTGCTCATTATCCTGAATAAAATTGGTGCTAAACAACAGGTGATGCAGCAGATTCTGAATCGTCTGCGACGGATTACCGATGAACAGACCGCACAGAACATTATGGATCAGCATTACTTCTGTGACACTGTGGTCAACCGTATGGTGTCCAAGCTGTCAGACCAGAAACTGTATCGTCAGTTGCGCATTAAATACAACATGTTCAAGCAGTACCAGCTGGATGAAGATTTATCCACCGTTGATCTGGATGATTCAACCGCATTGAATAGCGAGCAGGAACATCAGGCAGGTCTATATATAGAAGACCTGCGCCGTAACTTCCAGCCGAGTCATATCCTGCAGTCTATGGATTTGATTCTGTTTAATGCTGAAACAGATATGCCAATTTATGTGGAAAATAACAGTCCCTTACTGGCGAAAATGCGACAGATGATTCTGGTGGATGATATTGCCAATATCCAGCTGATTAAAAACCGCTTATGGAATGGCATACATGCGATGATGGCCTGGTATGCCAGCCTGCGTGGACATCCGACTATTGGGATTGCCATGTCAGATCAGGCAGTCAGAAAATTTATGCACCAGTCCTTAGCTCAGGTGAAGCATAGTCTATGTTACCAGATTCCAAAACATGCCTCAGATCTGGAACGTCTGGCTCAAAGCTTTAGTGAATCTTGTGCCCATGCTTATCAGGACCCATGCGCACGTGTAGGTCGTGAACCCCTCAGAAAACTTGAGCACAATGAGCGGGTGATAGGCTCGTTGGCGACCTTGCTCAAATATAGCTTGCCTTTTGATGTGGTTTTAAAAGGAGCAGTGCTCGGTTATGTCTATGCGCTGGAGCAGGGCGAATGCGAACAGCAGGAACTGTTAATGCATTTGCAGATCCAGTTAAGACATATGGCATTAGAACCGCAGCTCTATGAGATGTTGTATGACGAAATGTCACAATTCATCAATCAGATCATTGCTGGAAAACTGTCCTTGCAGAAATTCATGCAACTGAATTTACAACAGGCATTCAGCTGAATAAAACGTTAAATCTAAAAGACCCAGAATTTTCTGGGTCTTTTTTTATGGAAATAGGCAATGTTTTAAACAGTAGTCGCTTCTTGCTGATAAATACAGGATTGCGCAATCTGTTTTTTCTCGGTTGCGGTCATTTCAATATCTTCCCATTTTTCCATTTGCTGCAAGAGCCAGCTAAAATCTTCCAGTTTGGGTTGGGCACTTTCACCATGCATATTACGGATAATTGTCTGAATCTTATGGAAGTCATAAACATGCTGATGATCAGAACATTCAAACTGGATAATCTTATAATCGACCAGCATCTCCCAGACTTCAGACAGGTCAGTTCTCTGTTGCAAATCGGCCTGGGCTTTCTGAATCGCAGTCACTAAAGCTTTTAAGGTCAGTGGATGTTGTTCTGCCCACTCCTGACAGACTGCTAATACTTTGTCTGCCACTGCAGGAATAATATTTGGGCTGGAAGCCACAATAAAACTATGACCTTCAATCTGTGCCTGAATATTCCACGGCTCGCCTACACAAAAGCCATCAAAGACATGTTGGGCAATACCTTTCACCATCGAGGGCGGTGGCGAGGTTAGCATATGAAAGTTTTTAGCCAAATCTGGATCGGTCAGTGCCAGCCATTCACGTAAACAGAAATGATGGATTGAATATTTATATACATGCGCCAGATTCACGCGTTTATTTTCTTTCAGTGCTTGCACGACTTTTTGCGAACTGGTTTTTTCATCGAAATCCGGATGTAAATCCAGCGCATAGCAAATATCCTGGCGCAGACTGATAAAGGCCTGATTAATGCTGAGTACCAAAGGCGTTTGCAGATTGGCTTTCAGTTGATCCTGACCAAGTGCTGCAGCTGGCAACATTGCAGACAGGCAGTGCGCGACATCAAGGAAGCCATAAGCCAGACGGTCACGCAGACTGGCCCATGAAGCTTCCCGGATCAAGTTCACCTTTAAACCTTGTTCCTGAAAATAACCCTGTTTTTCCGCCCATAAGATCGCGACACAATCGAGCAAAGGAATAAAGCCGATATTAATTTCATGCTGTTCCAGTTCAGACATTTTCTTCTCCTTATTCGCCCGATAACAGTTTTTGTGCATCCAGCAGACGTCTTGCCATTTCGCCCAAAGTTATGCGGTGACTCATGGCATTTTTGCGCAGCAGGGCAAAAGCCTGTTCTTCGCTCATGGAATGCAGTTGAATCAGCAAGGATTTAGCTTTGTCGATATCACGGCGGTCTGCCAGCTTATCTTGGGTTTCCTTGAGATCATTCAGCAGTTTTTTATGCTTACGGAACTGCTCAATGGAAATCTCCATGATGCTATTCAGCTTGCTCGGATCAATACCATCAACAATATACGCCGTCACACCGGCATCAATCGCGCTTTTGATGGTGTCCTTGTTGGAGTTCTGGGTAAAAAGAACCGTAGGTAATTCATACTGGCTCACGCAGCTTTCGATAATGTCTCGATGCGGGTGATCCATATTCAATAGAATGACATCTGCTTGCAGATTCTTGACATGCGTCATACTTAGATCATGGATGATCAGGCAGGCAACGACGATAAAATCATGCGCTGTTAATGAATCCTGAATAAATTCAGCACGCTCGGCATTGTCATCAATGAGTGCAATTTTAAGTTTTGGCATATTACAGCTTTATTTTTGATCCAATGATCGGTACATCTTGAACGCATTTATATGCAATTTTTGCGCCATTTTTATGCAATGTTAAGCAGGGTTTTCTGTATTTTTATGATTCCTTTTTGTGCAAAAGCTTTGAAACAGTGCAATTCCATCAATGTCGTAGGGGATTGCAATGCTTATAAATAAGTTGGACTAGCGCTTTATCCTTAGAAAATAAGTAAAAAAGCCTTTTTTATAAAATTGGCACAGATCCTGCTAAGTATTTAACAAGATAAGAGTATTGAGTCAAAGGCGACTTATACCTGAAAATTTAGACGGCCAATGACGTCCGTTCTGTTCGATTCTGACCTGCCAAAGCCACAGGCCAGGATATTTATAACGTTCAGTTCTGGAGGAAGATGGTCATGTCTTCAAATTTACAAGCTCAAAAAGCAACAAAAATAAGTCTATTCAGTTTTTCCAGCGCAGCGATGCGTGCCTTCCACATGAGCTGGCTGGCATTCTTTGTCTGTTTCTTCGCCTGGTTTGCCTGTGCGCCGCTGATGCCGGTCATTGCAGGTGAATTCAATCTGACCAAAGCACAAATCGCCAATATCAATATTGCCGCAGTTGCCATCACCATTCTGGTTCGTCTGATTGTGGGGCCTTTATGTGACAAATACGGTCCACGTAAAACCTATTCTGCATTACTGATCATCGGCAGTATTCCTGTCTTTGGTGTCGCAGCTTCTAATAGCTACGAATCCTTCCTGTTCTTCCGCTTATTGATTGGCGCCATTGGTGCCAGCTTCGTGATTACCCAATATCACACCAGCATCATGTTTGCGCCAAATGTCGTAGGTACGGCAAATGCGACAACTGCAGGCTGGGGCAATGCAGGTGGTGGTGCCACGCAGGTATTGATGCCATTAATGCTGGCTGCCCTGGTGATGTTCGGTGTTGAACAGGCAATGGGCTGGAGAATTGCACTGATTGTGCCAGGCGTGATGATGGTGATAGTAGGCTTCCTGTACTGGAAACTGACTCAAGACTGTCCTCAAGGCAACTTTAGTGAATTACGTGCCCAAGGCGTCAGTGTCGGCAGCGATAAAAAAGGTGGCATGGCGATTCTGATGCATGCAGCGAAAAACTACCGCGTCTGGATCCTGTTTGGTGCCTATGCTGCCTGTTTCGGTATCGAAATCTTCATTCATAACATTGTTGCAATGTACTACGTAGAAAACTTCGAGTTTGGTCTGAAAGAAGCGGGTATGGCTGCGGGGATCTTTGGTTTGCTGGCGTTATTTGCACGCGCCTTGGGTGGCATCGTATCTGACAGAGTCGCACTAAGCAAAGGCCTGGATGGCCGTACCAAAGTATTGTTCCTGATGATCCTGCTGGAAGGTGTGTTCCTGGTAGTGTTCTCACAAATGAACAGTGCAATGCTGGCAATCCTGACCATGACGGTATTTGCCCTGTTTACCCACATGGCCTGCGGTGCGACCTATGCGCTGGTGCCATTTATTGATCGTGATGCACTGGGTGGCGTGGCGGGCATTATCGGTGCAGGCGGTAACGTAGGCGCAGTTGCAGCGGGCTTCTTATTAAAAGGCATGCTGGATATCCAGACCACATTAATGATGCTGGGTGGGCTGGTAGTGATTGCTGCGAGCTGTGTACTAATGATCCGCTTCTCGGTTGAGCATAAGGAAAAAGAACAGCGTCTGTTTGAACAAGCGATCCAGGATCGCAACCTTGCTGAAGCGCAAAATTAAGACCAAATATTTTAAAATTAGTAGGAAGTAAACATATGAAAATTATCATGATTGGTTATGGCATGGTGGGCCACAAATTTATCGAATCTGTACTTGAACAGGCGGGCGATGATATTGAAATCACTATTCTGGCTGAAGAACCACGTCTGGCATATGACCGTGTTCATTTAACTGAATATTTCAGTGGAAAATCAGCAAAAGACTTGACCCTTTGCCGTAGCGACTTTGCGGATGCATATGGGATCGACCTGCGCTTGGGCACTAAAGCAGTTTCTATCAATCAGCACACTCGTACTGTGAATACCCAGCATGGTGAAGAGTTAACTTATGACAAGCTGATTCTGGCAACAGGTTCCTATGCTTTTGTTCCCCCAATCCCGGGGAATGATCGTGAAAACTGTTTCGTTTACCGTACGATCGAAGACCTAGATGCCATTCGTGCAGCCAGCCTGAATTCAAAAACCGGTGTGGTAATCGGTGGTGGTCTGTTGGGTCTGGAAGCAGCCAAAGCCCTGCGTGATCTAAATCTGGAAACACATGTTGTTGAGTTTGCGCCACGTCTGATGGCAGTCCAGATTGATGATCTTGGCGGAAAAGTTTTACGTTCAAAAATCGAAAATCTGGGTGTAAAAGTTCATACCCAAAAAGCAACCTCATCTATTGAAGACGGTGCCAATGCTAAACATGTGATGAAGTTTGGTGATGGTGCTGAACTGGAAACCGATATTATCCTGTTCTCTGCAGGGATTCGTCCACGTGATGAATTGGCGCGTCAAAGCGGGCTGGCTATTGGTGAACATGGCGGAATCATGATCAATGATTACTGTCAGACTTCTCATCCAGATATTTACGCGATTGGTGAATGTGCACTCTGGAATAACAAGATTTTTGGTCTGGTGGCTCCAGGCTATGACATGGCACGTATCGCTGCAAAGCATGTGCTGCAAGAAGAATGTGCAGCATTTGCTGGCGCAGACATGAGCACCAAGCTGAAACTGATGGGTGTAGATGTTGCTTCGGTGGGTGATGCACATGCCATGACACCAGGTTCACTGAGCTATTTCTACGCCGATGAAGCGGCTCAAGTCTATAAGAAAATCGTGGTCAATGCCGAAAAGACCAAACTGTTGGGTGCAGTACTGGTCGGTTGTGCCAAAGAATATAACGACCTGCTGCAAATGATGCTGAATGGACTGGCTGTACCTGAGAATCCTGAAAGCCTGATTATGCCGGGCTTTGATCAGGCGACTGCTAAAGCAGGTGGTAGCGGTGTGGATCTACTTCCAGACAGTGCAACCATCTGTTCATGTAATAACGTGTCTAAAGCAGATATCTGCTCTGCGATTGCTGATGGTTCAACTTCACTCGGCGCTCTGAAAAAATGCACCAAAGCAGCAACCGCTTGTGGTGGCTGTGCGCCACTCGTCACTCAAGTATTGAAGTCTGAGTTGCAACGCCAAGGCGTAACGGTGAATAACCATTTGTGTGAACATTTTGCTTACTCACGTCAAGAGCTGTATCACCTGGTTCGTGTTAATGAAATCAAGACGTTCGATGACCTGGTTCATCAACATGGACATGGGCTGGGCTGTGACATCTGTAAACCGACAGTAGCGAACATTCTCGCATCTTGCTGGAATGATTTCGTCTTAAAACCAAGCCATGCTGGCTTGCAAGACAGTAATGACTACTACCTGGGCAATATCCAGAAAGATGGTTCTTACTCAGTCGTGCCACGTATGGCGGGTGGTGAAGTTACGCCTGATGGCCTGATTGCGATTGGTCAGATTGCTAAAGAATATGGCCTATATACCAAACTGACAGGCGGTCAACGTGTCGATATGTTTGGTGCACAAGTGCATCAATTGCCGGAAATCTGGGAAAAACTGATCAATGCAGGTTTTGAATCAGGTCATGCTTACGGTAAATCCTTACGTACGGTGAAATCTTGTGTCGGTAGCACCTGGTGCCGTTATGGCGTAGATGATTCGGTTGGCTTGGCGATCTTCCTGGAAAACCGTTACAAAGGCCTGCGTTCTCCACATAAACTGAAAATGGCCGTGTCTGGCTGTACCCGTGAATGTGCCGAAGCACAAAGCAAAGACGTGGGCGTGATTGCCACTGAAAAAGGCTGGAACTTATATGTCTGCGGTAATGGTGGCATGAAACCACGCCATGCAGAACTGCTGGCCTCAGATCTGGATACGGCAACGCTCATCAAATACATCGACCGTTTCTTCATGTTCTATATCCAGACTGCAGATCGTTTGCAACGTACTTCGGTATGGCGTGACAACCTGGAAGGTGGCCTGGATTATTTGAAAGATGTCATCGTGAATGACTCGCTTGGTCTGGCCGCTGAACTGGAACACCGTATGCAGCATGTGGTGGGTACTTATCAGGACGAATGGCGTACTGCGATTGAAGATCCTGAAGTTCGTAAACGCTTTAAAACCTTTATTAATGCCAAAGCTGAACTGCAAAATGATCCTCATGTTCAATTTACTGAAGTACGCGGCCAGATCCGTCCGAAAACTGAAGCTGAACGTGATATCACACGTATTCCAGTAGTTGAAGCCTGATTCAAAGCATAAGGAAGAAAGAAGATGACCATTTTAAAAGATATGAATGAACTGAATTGGGTGGAAGTGTGTGCACTGGATGACATTACCCCGAATACCGGTGTAGGTGCATTAATTGAAAATCAGCAAATTGCTTTGTTCCGTGTAGGTCATGAAAAGCGTGTTTATGCCTTAAGTAACCAAGATCCATTTAGTAAAGCATTTGTAATGTCACGCGGGATTCTGGGTGATCTGCAAGGGGAACGCGTCGTCGCTTCACCGATTTACAAGCAGCATTTCAGTCTGGCAACCGGACGCTGTCTGGAAGATAAAGACCAAAAGCTGCTGGTATTTCCGAGCAAGATTGAAAATGGCAAAGTCTGGATCAGTCCGACCCCTCAAAAAACCTATATCACCAATAATGGTACTTCTCAGGAAAAGATGAAGCTGGTTTTGGTGGGCAATGGCCTGGCTGGTATGCGTTGTCTGGAAGACCTGCTGGATATGGCACCTGACCGTTATGAAATTACCGTGATTGGTGAAGAACCTTGGGGCAATTACAACCGTATCATGTTGTCACCAGTATTGTCTGGTGAGAAAGCCATTGATGACATCATGCTGCATTCGCATGCCTGGTATGCTGACAAAGGCATCCGTCTGATTGCCGGTGATCCGGCGGTTCGCATCGACCGTCCTCGTAAACACGTATATACCGAAAAGGGCGAAGTGATTAGTTATGACCGCCTGATTCTGGCGACTGGTTCTAAACCATTTGTTCCACCGATTCCAGGGAGTGACTTAAAAGGTGTACTGAGCTTCCGTGATATTTATGATGTCAACAGCATGCTAGATTACTGCAAGACCCGAAAAAATGCCGTAGTCATTGGCGGAGGACTTTTAGGTCTGGAAGCAGCGTATGGACTAAAACAGCAAGGCATGAATGTCACAGTATTGCACCTGATGGACCGCATCATGGATCGCCAGCTAGACAGTAAAGCCAGCCAGATGCTGAAAACAGCGATTGAGCAGAAAGGTATCACGATTCTGACTGCAGCGAATACCGAATGCCTGTTTGGTGAAGAAGGTCATGTGACTCAAGTTAAACTCAAAGACGGGACTGTGCTGGATGTTGATCTGGTGGTGTTTGCCGTGGGGATCCGTCCAAACATGGCTTTAGCACAAAGCGCAGGCTTACGTTGTAACCGTGGTGTATTAGTGAATGACACCATGCAGACTTTTGACCCAAGTATTTATGCGGTGGGTGAATGTATTGAACATCGAGGTCAAACTTTTGGTCTGGTTGAACCACTTTGGGGCCAGGCGTTTATTTGTGCATCACATCTGGCCGAGCATGGCAGTCTGACGTTCAAAGCGCCAACTGTTCCGACTCAGCTGAAAGTAAGTGGCTGTGATGTATTCTCGGCAGGTGACTTCGAGCCAAAAGAGGATTTTGAAGATATCGTGCTAAATGATGAGAAACGTCAGATCTATAAACGCATTATTATTCAAAAAGACAGAGTAATTGGTGCCGTGCTGTTTGGTGATACTGAGGATGGTGCTTGGTATGCTGAGCTAATTGCAGATCAAACCCCAATTGCTACGATTCGTAACAAGCTGCTTTTTGGTCGGGATTTTGCATTAAAGAAAGCAGGGTAATTAGATCTCTGTAATTAGTACTTCATAAGAAGGATGTCATAGCCTCAAATGGAGTGCTAAAGCAACCGTTTACGTGTAGGCATTCCCTTACTTTTGAAAGATCAAAAGTAACAAAAATCTTGGATTCCCATACATTACGTCCTGTAATGATGGGTATCGGTGGCATCCATGCCACCTCACGATAGTGAATGCTTACATGAATTTCATATTTCAAATAAAGCCAAGATAAAAATCGGAATTACGTGAATTTAGATAATTTAGGAGCACAGCAGCAATGAATAGTATCCCAGTGGTGGAACTGCATAGCTCCACAGAATTAAAAACTAAAACCACACAGACCACATGCCCATATTGCGGCGTGGGTTGTGGTGTGACTGCACATGTAACGCCGACCACATCAGGTCCGAAAGTGACTGTTGAAGGTGATGTCAAACATCCTTCGAATTACGGAAAATTGTGCATCAAAGGCAGTAATCTGGCAGATACTTTAGGACTGGAAACCCGTTTACTGCAGCCAATGCTGGGTCGTAAAGATCAGCGTGAAGTTACTGATTGGGATACTGCAACTTCAACGATTGCCCATAAATTCCAGCAATACATTGAGCAGTATGGCCGTGACAGCATTGCCTTTTATGTCTCGGGTCAGCTGCTGACTGAAGACTATTATGTGGTGAATAAGTTCGTCAAAGGCTATCTCGGCACGGCAAATATTGATACCAATTCACGCCTGTGTATGTCTTCGGCTGTAGCTGCACATAAGCGTGCCTTTGGTGAAGATCTGGTTCCAGCCAGTTATGAAGATTTTGAACATACTGACATGGTGGTGCTGGTGGGTTCCAATACTGCTTGGTGTCATCCGGTGCTCTACCAGCGCATCATGAAAGCCAAGGAACAGCGTGACCTGTTCGTGGTTGTGGTTGATCCACGTTTTACCAGTACCTGTGAAGCAGCAGATTTGCATCTGCCTATTCTGCCAGGGCAAGACGTTGCACTATTTAATGGCCTATTACAGTACTTATATCAGCATGGTGATGTAGATCAGGAATTTGTTGCTGCACATACCCAAGGGCTGGAACAGGCCTTGACCAGCAGTACTGCGGAAGCTTCGATTGAAAATGTTGCGGCACGCACCGGTATTTCAGCTGCTAAGCTGACTCAATTCTTTGAAAAATTTGCCCAGACTGACAAAGTCATGACATTGTTCTCCATGGGCGTAAATCAGTCATCCCGTGGCGTCGATAAAGCCAACAGTATTATTAACTGCCATTTGCTCACCGGAAAAATTGGCAGACTCGGTGCAGCCCCATTCTCTATGACCGGTCAGCCAAATGCGATGGGCGGACGTGAAGTCGGTGGTCTGGCCAATATGCTGGCAGCCCATATGGATTTAGAAAATCCGGAGCATCAACAGCTGGTGCAAAAATTCTGGCAAAGTCCATATATTGCCAAGCAAGCGGGTTTTAAGGCAGTTGATCTATTCCAGGCAGTCGAAAGCGGCAAGATCAAAGCCATCTGGATCATGGCAACCAATCCGGTCGTCAGCTTGCCCGATGCCGATCAAGTGAAGCGTGCTCTGGATAAATGTGAATTCGTAGTGGTCTCTGATATCTGTCAGGATACGGATACTACTCAATATGCTGATGTATTACTTCCAGCTTTAGGCTGGGGCGAAAAAGATGGAACCGTCACCAATTCGGAACGCCGTATTTCAAGGCAACATGCCTTTTTAGATGCGCCGGGTGAAGCCAAAGCTGACTGGTGGGCGATTGCACAGGTGGCGAAGCAAATGGGCTTCAGAGGGTTTGATTTTCACAATAGCCATGAAATTTTTAAAGAACATGCCGGACTCTCTACCTATCAGAATGTAGAAATTTCCCAACGTCTAGAAACTCCATATTTCCGTTATTTTAATCTGCAAGGCTTGAGTAATTTAACCGCAGAAGAATATGACAAACTGGAACCAGTGCAATGGCCGGTTTGGGATAAACAGCAACCTGCTCAATCTATAGGTCGATTATTTGCCCAAGGCCAGTTCAGTCATGCGGATGGTAAAGCGAGATTTATTACGACTACTGCGATTGATCCGGTCAATCAGGTTTCCAGTGAATATCCTTTAATTCTGAATACTGGTCGGATTCGTGACCAATGGCATACCATGAGCCGCACTGGATTATCTGCCAACCTCAGTACACATCGTGCCGAACCTTACTGTGAAATTCACCCGAATGATGCACTGAAATACGGGATTCAGGATGGTGAACTGGTCGAAGTTCGTTCTGAATGGGGACAATGTATTTTACGTGCTCAGGTTAGTAACAATATCCGTCGTGGTCAGGTCTTTGCACCAATCCACTGGAGTGATCAGGTGGCATCCGATGCACGTATCGGCAAGCTGGTGAATCCGGTGGTCGATGCCATTTCTGGCGAGCCCGAGTTTAAGCATACGCCAGTGTTGATCCAGCCATTCCATACCCAGTGGCAGGGCGTGCTGTATGTACGTGAAGGTTATGAAAGTTATGTGCAACCCTTAATTGATAAAACCATCTGGTGGACCAAGGTAAAGGCTATTCGTGCGACACGTTATGAAATTGCGGATCGTCAGAAATTCAATACCACAACCCAACAGTTAAAGAACTTATTGCCTTTTACTGAAGAGGACTTTGAATGGCTAAATCTGGAGGACCAGACCGCGCATATCAGCCATAGCATAGTGTTGCAGGATGGCAAGCTGATCGCCAGTCTGTATATCGCTCCGAAAGTACTGTTACCAGATCGCGACTGGTTATCGGGGCTGTTTCAGCGTGAACGACTCAGTGCCATGCACCGTAAAGCGTTGCTGGCCGGTCAGGCGATCTCAATGAGCAAGAGTGAAGGTGCGCTAGTGTGCAGCTGTTTTAAAGTCGGTAAAAATCGCATCATCCAAACTATAAAAGAAAAAAATATCACCAATGAAAAACAGGTGACCGCATGTCTAAAAGCCGGCGGCAACTGCGGTTCCTGCTTACCTGAAATTCGTGGCCTGATTAAAGCTTGCCAGACGGAGTCCGTATAATGAAAAGAATCCATAAGAGTATAAATTATCCACCCACCGATTTAGTCATCCTGGCCGGTGGCCAGGCGCGTCGGATGAATGGCATTAACAAGCTGCTGCAAAAGTTTGATGATGAAATTCAACTGATCAAGATTCACCAGCAGCTTAGATCGCGTGTTGGTCAGGTCTGGATCAACAGCCACCGTGATCACTCCATTTATGAACGCCTTATTCCATCAATCCGTTATTTTCAGGATGATGAACCGGGCTTTCAAGGACCTTTGATGGGCATGAAAAGTGCCTGGTCTCATGTGCAGTCTGACTATGTGCTATTTGTACCGTGCGATGTGACTTACATTCCAAAAAAGGTTATTTCTGGATTACATCGGGCCATGCAGCGAGATCTTCTTTGTGAAGTGGCTGTAGTGGAAATAAATGATATAGCATTGTATCCATTCTGCTTACTTAAACGAAGCAGTTTGCCGACACTGGTTCAGCATCTCGAACAAAATCAGCGCAGTTTAAGACATTGTTTTGCGAAAATGCACATGCAAATGGCGCGATTTAAAAATCATGCACTGTTTTTTCACAGCATTAACTCCTTTGATGAATTGCAGCAGCATCAGCAACTGCATTTTCTCTAAGTGCTGAGTGAGTAGTGCTTAAAAGTAGGGCAATACACCTGTTTAAAACTCTTATTTTTCTTAAATTCCAATAAATCGCACTCAAATATTAAAAAGCCGCAATTTCTGCGCAAAGTTGGAACACTTATTGCACTTTAACCCTAGAGCAATAGCAATTTAATAGGGCATCGGTCAGCAAAAATTTGGCTAGAAAAAAAGTTGATGATCGACCCTGATGGAATAAGCAATGAACCACATCAATCCTTTACAGCATGCTGAACCAGTCCCGGTATTTCAGGATCAGTTTGGACGCAATAAGCGTAAGCTCCGTATCTCTGTGACGGATCGCTGTAATTTTAAATGTGTTTATTGCATGCCAGAACATCCGGAATGGATGAAAAAACACGATTTACTCAGCTTTGAAGAACTCTATCATTTTTGTGAATTCATGGTTCGCCGTGGTATTGAACAGATTCGGATTACCGGTGGCGAACCTTTAATGCGCCAAGGTGTGGTGCATTTTATTGCTGAAGTACAACAACTGAAAAAAATCGGCCTGAAACGTATTTCAATGACTACGAATGGTCATTATCTCAAACAATATGCAGCAGAATTAAAGCAGGCCGGGCTAGATGACCTGAATATCAGTCTGGACAGTCTGGATGCAGAGCAATTTGAACAGTTAACTGCAAAAAAACTGCAACCCGTATTAGAAGGCATTCAAGCAGCCCAGCAGGCTGGCTTTCAAATCAAAATTAATACAGTACTCATCAAAGGCATCAATGATGACCAGATTCTGTCTTTGGCACACTGGGCCAAACGCGAACAAGTTGAATTGCGTTTTATCGAGTTTATGCCACTCGATG
The DNA here is from genome assembly GCF_000264725.1 of Acinetobacter sp. HA. Taxonomy (NCBI): domain Bacteria; kingdom Pseudomonadati; phylum Pseudomonadota; class Gammaproteobacteria; order Moraxellales; family Moraxellaceae; genus Acinetobacter; species Acinetobacter sp. HA. The sequence continues at coordinate 25,029 of NZ_AJXD01000012.1, forward strand.
GCGACCAGAACTGGTCACGTGATCATGTGGTTAGCGAGCAGGACATTCTGGATCAACTGGCACAAGTATTTGAAGTAAAGATCAGACAAGGTCAGGGGGCTAATCCAGCACGAAGCTATTACATTGACGGTATGTCGATCGGCATTATTTCAACGATTACCAATTCATTCTGTGGTAACTGTGACCGTTTACGACTGAATGCTCAAGGTGAATTATTTAACTGCTTATTCTCAACTCAAGGTCTAAAACTCAAAAACAGTATTCAACAGTTAAGACAGCACCTAGCATCAGCTGAACAAACCCTGCAACAACAGCTGCAACCCTATATCTGGAATAAAGCTGCTGGCTTTCAGGCCATTCAGGCTCAGCAAAGACTGTTCAATCCCTCCCATAAAACCCATTCAAATTTCCGAAAAATCAGCATGCATATGATAGGAGGCTAAGATGACTACAAAACTTCAATCATCGATTACCGTCAAAATCGAATCTTTCGGTGCGATCGAACGTCAGTTACCTCAAGATTTAACTGTGCAATGTCAGATAGACAGTCTGGTCGCCGATGTACTCAATAAAGTCATTCAGTCCTTTCCAGAAGCTTTCAACCTGTTAGAGCGTTGTGCCTGTGCCATCGGTGAAGACATTATTTCTCGTCAGACTCGATTAAATCAGGACAGTACTCTAGTGTTGCTGTCACCGGTCGCAGGAGGTTGAGATGGAACTGAAACAATTTGCCCGTATTCAGGACACACCGCTGCAACAGGACGTATTTGATGGGATTCAATATTTTCCTGAATGTGGGGGAATCGGTATTTTTATTGGAACAGTACGAAATCATCATGAAGGTAAAGCGGTTAAAGCACTGAAATATACCGCTTATGCACCTGTTGCTGAAAAGATGATTCGCCAGATCGAGCAGGAAATTCAGGCTGAATATGACGTGTCCTATGTCCGAGTTGTACATCGTATCGGTTCACTGGATATTGGTGATATCGCCATTATTGCCATGGCCTATGCATCACATCGTCGGGAAGCTTTTCAAGCCTGCGAAGAAGCCGTGGAACGGGTCAAGCATGAAGTACCGGTCTGGAAAGAAGAATTCTATATGGATGGCAGTAGCCAATATGTCGAAGGTTGCTGCATTCGTCGTGACCAGGGTTCAGATCATCACCCTCATAGAAAGCATGCGCATACTCATAACTGTACTGATGCACATACATCGGAAAAATTGCCTTTGAATCTGATCCAGCCAGATGTTCCTGTTTATCAATGGCCGCTATAAATTCAAGTTTGAGTAAAAAATGAAAAGATTCAAGAAGGATAAGCCATGAAAGATGTCGGAATGAAACCGGAGAGTTACCGCACTGCTTTTGCCACCGGGATTCTGCATGCGCCGCCACACTGCATTGAATTACTGCGTAATGGTAATACCGACAAAGGTGATGCGCTAAAAACCGCTCGGATCGCAGGGATTTTAGGCGCAAAACGTACTGATGAACTCATTCCTCTATGTCATCCACTGCCAATTTATCGGGCCGATGTGGAATATGAGCTTGAAGAAGCTCATGTAGTGATTACTGCGGTAGTGGAAACGATTGGTCCAACGGGTGTGGAAATGGAAGCACTGACAGCAGTCAGTCTGGCAGGTTTGACCCTTTACGATATGCTGAAACCACATTGTGAGCCGGAAGAATTATGTCTGGATCAGGTTAAACTGGGGCAAAAAAGGGTGGAAAATCACATTTCACCCGTGTTCTGAAAGAACCTTTACCAGCCTCTGTCATTGTACTTTCTGATACCGTGGCATCTGGCAAGAAAGCCGACACAGCCGGGCAGAATGTGATGGAAATTCTGGAAGAAGCTAATTTTGGCTTTATCCACTATCAGGTGATTCCGGATAGTCCTGAACAGCTAAAAGCTTTAATTGAACAGCAAAAAAATGATTATCCATTAATTCTGACAGTGGGTGGTACGGGACTCGGCCCTAAAGATCTGACAGTGGAAACTATTCAACCCTTACTAACCCGTGAAATTCCGGGACTGATGGAAGCTGCACGCAGTTTTGGTCAACGTCGCACACCTTACGCAGCACTGAGCCGTGGTGTCGCAGGTTATATTGAAAACAGCCTGATCCTTACCTTACCGGGTAGCCGCCAAGGGGCTAAAGAATCCTTAGTGGCGATTTTACCTGCACTCGTACATCTGTTTGATGTACAGAAAAATATTCCCCATGCAGGAGGCTATGAATGAACTCTGCTGTAACGACAGAACATTCCGTCTGTGGCAGTGAACCCGGCCTAATTTCTGTCGATCAGGCTCTGCAGATGATTCTAGATCATACTGATCATTTAGCCATTGAAACACTGCCCTTAAGTCAGGCACTGAACCGTTTCGTAGCCGAAGATATTTATTCAAAAACTCAGCTGCCGATATTTTCGCAAAGTGCTGTAGACGGTTATGCCATCTGTATGGATATCGACATGCCAGCAGAAAGCAGTTTTGAACTGATCGGTGAAATTCGTGCTGGACAGGGAGCTGATCTGATACTTGAACCAGGTCAGGCAGTACGCATCTTTACTGGTGCGAAAATTCCGTTGCAGACCACGACGGTGGCACGACAGGAAATTGTACAGCTCAGGGACTCGACCATTATCTTGACTGAAGCCTTGCGACTGGATGCTGATATCCGTCAAGCGGGTGAAGAAATTTGCATGAGCCAATGCCTGGCTGTTCAGGGGCAGCAACTCAGTATTGGAACAATTGCAGCCTTAAGTATGGCAGGGATTCGGGAAGTTTCAGTTTATCGCTATCCTAAAATTGCAGTGGTGATTACTGGGGATGAAGTGGCTGACACTGTGGAAGACCTGAATTCCGGCAAAATTTTCGATGCCAATGCTCCTTTAATTCAAGCTTGGTTCCAGTCCAGAAACCAGCAGGTTGAGATCATGCATGTTGCCGATACCGAACAGGCGGTCAGCGCGCTATTTAAAAGGCTGAGAACCCAGTACGATCTGATTCTGACCACCGGTGGTGTATCGGTAGGAGATTATGACTTTGTCCGCCCGGTAGCACTGAAAATTGGTTTTGAACAGTTATTCTGGAAAGTCGAACAGAAACCTGGCAAGCCAATGTTCTTCGCCAAATCTGAGCGACCCGATCAAAATCCATGTTATTTACTCGGTCTGCCGGGTAATCCGGCTGCAGTCTATATAGGCATGCAGGTGTATGTATCAACCTTAATCAGTACGTTACAAGGTCAAAAGCAATTACCGCAATGGTTTAGTGCAGTAATGAGTCATGACTTGAAAGCTGATAGCCGGGAACGTTTTTTGCGTATGGCAGTAAGTTTTGAATCGGGAATGCTAAAGCTTTCCAGCTTGCCGAAGCAACAGTCGCATATGCTGAGTAACCTGATGCAGGCCAATTGTATTGTCCGTATTCCGGCAGCGCAAAGCATCCAGGCCGGTCAAATCCTGCAAGGTCTGTTTATTTAAGGAATATGTCACCAATGAAAAAGGGATTGATCTTATTCAGTGCAGTTTTCCTGTCCTGTTCAGTCCAGGCTGGCAGTACCGTCCGAGTCTATGCGGCCGCCAGTCTGAGCAATGCGGTGACGGAGATTGCCAGACGTTATGAAAAACAGTATCCCTCAATCAAAGTAGTGCTGGTCTTTGCAGCGTCTTCATCGCTCGCCCGACAAATTGAAACTGGCGCACCGGCTGATATTTTTTTCTCTGCCGATCAGGACTGGATGAATTATCTGGTAAAAAAACAAAAAATAGCTAGATCTCAAGTAAAGCCCTTATTAAGCAATGAACTGGTATTAATCAGTCCTTTACAGCGTCAGCAAAGCTTTCAGGCCAGTTCTCAATTTAATTTTGCCCAGTCCTTTCAGGGGTATGTATGTACCGGACAAATGGAATCTGTGCCTGTTGGCAAATATGCCAAACAGAGTATAACCAATCTGAAATGGTTAAAGGGTCTGCAAGGCCGCATTGTCGAAACAGATAGTGTTCGTTCGGCGTTGGCTTTTGTGGAACGTGGTGAATGTCAGGCCGGGATTGTGTATAAGACCGATGCGTTACAGAGTAAAAAAGTGAAAATTGCTGGAGTCTTTCCAGCTCATACGCATAGCCCGATTGTCTATCCAATTGCCTTGACTCAGCAGGGCAGTAAAAATGCCGATGCAGTCAAATTCATGCGTTTTATGAGTCAGCATACTGAGGCGAAAAAGATTTATCAGCACTATGGTTTTAAACTCTAGGATGGTTCCAGTATGCTGACACCAGAGGAACTCAGTGCATTGTATCTGTCAGCAAAAGTTGCAGGTTTTGCCACAGCGATCAGTTTGCCGTTTGCCATTTTATTGGCTTGGATTCTGGCACGTTATGAGTTTCGTCTGAAATATGTGGTGGAAACACTGTTGCACCTGCCGATGGTTTTACCACCTGTGGTATTGGGCTATTTATTATTGATCGTCTTTGGTGGCAATGGCTGGATTGGACAATGGTTGCAGCAGTGGGGCATTCAGCTGGCTTTTAACTGGAAAGGTGCAGTGCTGGCCGCCATGATTGTAGCTTTCCCCTTAATGGTGCAACCGATCCGGTTGTCCTTTCAAATGATTAATCCGCAACTGGAACAGGTAGCAAATTCTTTGGGTGTTCATCCCTATAAAGTTTTTTGCAGTATCAGCTTACCGCTGGCGTTGCCCGGTATTCTGATTGGCAGTATTCTCTGTTTTAGCCGCAGTCTGGGCGAGTTTGGTGCCACTATCACCTTTGTTGGCAACATTCCTGACGAAACCCGCACCATTCCGATTGCGATCTATTCCCTATTACAGCAACCTGATGGCGAACAGATGGCTTTACGACTGGTGCTTTTATCTCTAGGTCTGGCTTTTGCAGCATTATTGGCGAATTACTGGATTATGCAAAAATATCAGCAGAAAATTCAGGAGCGCTAATGCTACAGTGTGAGTTTCATTATCAAAAGGATGCCTTTAGTTTAGATGCAGCAGTCCAGATGCAGAATTCTGTCATGGGAATTGTTGGACCTTCGGGAGCAGGAAAAACTACTTTTCTTAAATTACTCCTTGGGCTCTATCAACCACAATCTGGCTATATTCATTTAAATAAACAGATCCTGACTGATACAAATCAGAAAATTCATATTCCCATCCATCAGCGTAAAATCGCCTTGGTATTTCAGCAGGCGATGCTGTTTCCACATATGAATGTTGAACAGAACCTGCTTTACGCCAAAAAATGGGGCAAATTGGAACAGGAAAAATTCCAATTAAAGGAGATTGCCGAGTTACTAGAAATTGATCATCTATTGCAGCGTCGGGTTCAGCAATTATCGGGTGGAGAAGCACAACGTATTTCGATCGGGCGGGCGTTGTTGTCCAGTCCTGAATTACTGCTCTTGGATGAGCCATTGACTGGCCTGGATACCAAACTGAAACAGCAGATCCTGCCATTTTTTACTCGCATCCGCGATGAAATACAGGTGCCGATGATTTATGTGACCCATCATCATGAAGAGCTGGAACAGCTGGATGCAGAAATTATTGAATTACAGGATCATCAGCTAAGCAATTCGCCGAAATACCTTTTTTAAGAATACTTATAAATAAAAAATAAAATAAATTTCAAGTAATTTGGCTTGGCGTATAATCTTCAGCCATTACCGGATGCTACATGGATGAATATGACGGATATTGCACAGACCGAAGTAACGCGGTCTGCCTCAAAAATGGTTTTACCCATTGTCTTTGCTGTTGCCCTTGCACATTTCTTAAATGACCTGATTCAAGCCTGTTTACCAGCCATCTATCCCTTATTGAAAACTAATTATGACCTGAGTTTTGGTCAGATCGGCTTAATCTCTCTCGTGTATCAATTGACGGCGTCTTTATTACAACCTTGGGTGGGCTTCTATACTGACAAATATCCAAAGCCTTATCTTTTGCCGATCGGTATGGGCTTTACCCTGTTTGGGATTCTGCTGTTAGCTTTATCGAAGAGCTTTGTAATGCTGCTGGTTTCCGCTGCAATTATTGGGATCGGTTCTTCGACTTTTCATCCGGAAGCATCGCGTGTAGCGCGTATGGCTTCTGGTGGTAAGCTCGGTACTGCACAATCAGCCTTTCAGGTCGGTGGTAATAGTGGCTCTGCAGTAGGACCGTTACTGGCTGCACTGATTATTATTCCGAATGGACAAGCATCATCGGCATGGCTGATGCTGTTTGCTGCTTTTGGCATATTTGTATTGTTTAAGGTTAGCCGCTGGACCATCACGAATAGCCAGACACAACTGAAAAAGATGGGTGCTACAGCAGCGTCCAAACTGCATGGAATCACTTTAATCCGTGCGCTTGGTGTCATTGGTATCCTGATGATCGCCAAATTTACTTATACCGTGAGCATCAGTAATTATTTTACTTTTTACCTGATTGATAAATTTGGTATCTCAATCCGAGATGCGCAGCTCTATCTATTTGCCTTTTTTGGGCGCCGTCGCTTTGGGCACTTTCTTTGGTGGACCCATTGGAGACCGGATTGGCCGTAATGCAGTGATCTGGTTTTCCTTTTTAGGTATGGCACCATTTGCCTTACTCATGCCGTATGCCAATTTATTCTGGACTTGTATCTTTTCAATTTTCGCTGGCCTGATTTTATCGTCAGCATTTTCAGCGATGGTGGTGTATGCTCAGGAAGCAGTACCAGGCCGTGTGGGTACGATTGCCGGTTTGATGTTTGGCGTCATGTTTGGCATCAGTGGGATCGCAGCAGCAGGATTAGGTTATGTGGCAGATCATACCAGCATTGCCTGGGTATTCCAGTTATGTTCATACCTGCCATTATTGGGCATACTGAGTTTCTTCCTGCCTAAAACTCAAAAATAAAAACAGGATCAAGACCTACGTTCAAAACAGAATATTGCCTATCTTAAAACCTCAAAGATGAAGCATTTTTGAGGTTTTCTTTATATTTCATCTGAACTTTATAAAGGGAAGATTAGGTAAAAATATGTGATTGATATTACATTGCTTTATTTGGTAAATATTATGTTAGATTATAATGAATAAAATATATCCAATTTAAGAATTGGAATAATAATTGCTTAATCTAAAACAAAGAAAAATCAATTCAGTAATTACAAATTTGGAGGGGAAGCGATGAAAGTAAGAATAATATTTACTCTCGCATTATTAGGCGGCATTTGTATGTTTACGACCGTCACTATGGCAGGTGAGGGTGGTTTGCATTTTGCAGAAAAAAATATTGCTAAGGCAGCAGAATATCTTGAGAAAAAGAAAGTAACGGTAGCAGATAGCGAAGTCTTACATGCCAAAACAGTCGAAGCTAAAACTCAAAAATAAATACTCAAGTTATCCAGAATAAAGCTCACTCCATCATGAGATAGGTGAGCTGTTCTGCAAGTTATCAAGTTATATAGATCCACTAACTGAAATATAATTTGCATAGATTCATAAACAGCATTTCTGTAGAGATAAATTTTTACTTTTACAAAAGATGCCTAAATTGCTGCTACTCCAGTTTCGCTGGTTCTGATTCGCACGACCTGCTCTAAAGGAGTGACAAAAATTTTGCCATCACCAATTTTATCGGTACATGCCGCTTTAATGATACCTTCAATCACCTGATCTACCTTTTCATCCGGGACGGCAACTTCTACTTTTACTTTCGGAAGGAATTCAGCACTATACTCAGCACCATGATACATTTCAGAGTGACCTTTCTGGCGTCCGGCACCTTTTACCTCAGTGACTGTCAAACCATGAACACCCTGATGAGAAAGTTCAGCACGTACATCATCGAGTCTGAATGGTTTAATAATTGCTGTTATTAATTTCATCTCGATCTCCTTGGCTTATCTTAATTCTTTAAAAATAGAAGCCATTGAAGAGAGATACAATTTAAATATGTATTTACTGTTTCAAATTCACTTCATAGACACGAAATCCGCATGAATGATTTTTCAGATTGCTTTTATATGAATAAAAGGGAGGATTAAGTTAGAAATGAGTACTGCTACTTTTTTTAATCTTATTTCTTTGCTTTAATTCTGCTTATCCTGATTTAACCTTAACCAATTCTCATTTTTAATATAAAAATAATTAATTCAGAAGCTTAGTTGAAAAAATTATTTTCTAATTGATTAGCAATAGAATAGTGACCAAACATTTATTAAATACAGCTTCACAATTCAAAAGAATTCCGCTAAAACTACAATCAAATGTTAATAAAATGTAATTTTTTGTATGAAAAATTTATTTTCAGCACTCATTGCTGTTGGGGCTCTAACGGGTTGTATCAATACCACTCATATGGGACACGGAGCTGACCGTAAACAACTCATGTTGTTATCTCAAGATCAGGTCGTTGAACAGGCGAAGCGTAAATTTACCCAAAAAACGGGACTTATCGAAAAAGAATATTTAAGTGAAGCTGAAATACGTTGCGCTAAAATTATGAACAGGATAATTCCTTATACGGATCATTACATTTCAGCAGATCGAACAATTAAATGGGGCGTTCATCTTTATCATTCAGACAAATCCAATGCAGGTGCCTTGGCTAATGGTATGATTTTCATGAGCTACAAGATGGTAAATCGTGCGATGCTGGATGATGAAGCGCTGGCTTACATTCTGGCACATGAAATGGCACATGTTATTCGTGAGCACCAGCGTGAAACACAGAGCTGGAAATATATTGTAAGTCCACTTTTAGTGGGAACTGCCTGGGCAACAGCAGGAACTTCAGCACTGATTACGGGCATATTACATGATGGGTATGGTAGTACCTATCAGCGCCGCATGGAGAAAGAAGCAGATTTGTTGGGACTCGAACTCATGGCAAGAGCAGGATATAACCCTAAACAGGGAATTGCAGTATTCGCTCAGTTCTATCCGACTTTTCTGAAAGAATACCCGATACAAAGCAAATTACCTGCATTTATGCAACGGCATCCATCTTTAAAGCAGCGTTTAAAATATGCCGAAGAAAATCTGGATAGCCCGATGGCGCTTTATGATAAAAGCACTACGGAACAGTTGAGCTCTAAAAATCTGATTGAAATCAAACAAGATCCGAATACGAGGTTACTGATTAATGGTCAACTGGTACGTAATATTGATATTGAGTCGATCACCAAGGATGCAGAAGGTAAGCTCCATTATGTACTCAAATCGAATGTGCAAACCAGCGTCACCAGTCAAAGTCCAGTGAGTCAGCCAAAAGACGCCTTGAGCACAGTGAAAAGGGTGCTATAACTTGATAAACATGGATTTACCAGACTTCAACAGCATATGATTTATAGTGTTTTAAACTGAAATCAATTGTTTGATGATGCGTTGAAATGAATGAGAGTAAATACCAAGAAATTAACCGCTAAATTGCTCACGGCCCATTGGACACGTGAGCAGGACATTATACTGATTGAAAATAATAATTTACCTATTGAACAACTCAGTGAAATGCTGAAATGCAGTCAAGAAGATATTATGGCACGCCGAAAAGTCTTAGGGCTGGTGACGCGCAACAAGCAGTTAAGACGGCTTTTATAATGATTGAATTAACCCTGCATGATGCCACTGACGCCCGTGACAATCATATCAATCGCAATTGTCCCAATCAGCAGCGCAGCAACACGACCGACAATATCGACATATAAATCGATATAGTTGGAGTATTTATGCTGTAAATGATCATGTAAATATTTCATTAGAATTAACAGGCTACATGTCAGAAAAAGGGTAGAGAAAATCACCAGAACGGTTTGCCATAAACTGAGCTGAATGCCGGTAATCACGGATGCCGAAATGGTTCCCGGACCAATCATAAAGGGCATGGCAATGGTGCCCGCCAGATGACTGGGTGCACCACGCATGACCCCAATCGTATCGGCACCTTCAAACACATAACGATAGCCAATCACCAGAAAGATAATACCGCCAAAAATCTGGAAGGATTCAAAGCGGACGTGCAGCACTTCCTGAAAGAAAGCTTCGCCAGTCTTGGCAAAAATGATAAAAACAATAAAGCTGATCAGGCTGCCCTGAATCAATGCCATGTTGAATACTTTGGCCTCGGAATTACGGATAATTCCGAGCATGTAAATACTCATCAAAAAAGGATTGAGCAGGGAGAAGAACAGGGCAAAGGCATTTAAAGTTTCTGACATTATTCAATCCTTTTTAATGGGTCTTATCCTAAGATTCGCGATCCGGAAATAGTGGGCGTTTACCCGGGCTAATCCGGTTGATATGCAGATACATCATATGACGTTCATATTTATCCAGAATGTCATTGATCACCTGTTCTTTGCTATAACCCACCAGATCATTACCCTGAGAGCCTTCAAACAGGTAACTTTCCAGGCGGTAGTAATAACGCTTGGTGCGTTTCCCGCGGGCACTGAAGTTTGGCGTGTCATAACGTACTGGCCAAATGGCATAGACAAAGTTTTCTTCTTCATCCAGCTGAATGACTAAATCCAGATGATAAAGTTCAGGTTCATGATCAACCGGTTTTTCCTGTACATCAACGTGTATCCCTTTGCTGATCAGCTCGCTGGCTACAGCCTGAATTGCCGGTTTACACACGTCATCCAGCATGTTTCGGGTTTGGTTCAAGCTGGGATGCAGCATGACCCGACTCAGGCGTTTCTTCCAGTTAAAAATATCGACATTGCCGACCACAGGCGCTGCATTCAGACTGGTACTGGCTTGACGGAAATCTTCAAGTCGCAAAGATTTATATAAACCTGCCATCACAAAGAAGATCACGAAACTAAAGGGCAGGCCCATAATAATCGTGGTGTTCTGTAATGCTGTCACGCCATTGGCCATCAGCATCGCCAAGGTCAGCAAGCCAATCGCAATCGCCCAGAAAATACTGAGCCAGCGTGGAGAATCATGCTCGATATTGCTAAATTTAGTGGTGAAATTGCCTAATACCAATGCTCCAGAATCTGCCGAGGTCACATAGAATAATAAACCGGTAATCGTGGCCACGCCTGCGGTAAACATAAAGCCGGGATATTGGGCTAACAGGTCATAAAAACCGTGGGCCGGGTTATCGAGAACGGTCGCTGCTAACTGAGTATTACCATCAAAAATAACGCTATATAAGGCGCTGTTACCAAAAATAGATAACCAGGTCAGGGTAAATAACAATGGAATAACCAAAGTCCCAGTGACAAATTCACGAATGGTACGACCACGTGAAATCCGTGCCAGGAATAGCCCCACAAAAGGTGACCAGGCGATCCACCAGGCCCAGAAGAACAAGGTCCAGCTATTCATCCATTCTTTCGGCTGCTCAAAAGGAAAACTGGTCAAAGACAGTTGAGGAAACTGGCTGATGTAGTCGCCAAAGTTCTGGATCAAGGCACCCAGTAAAAACTCGGTATTGCCGACAAATAGAATGAACAGCAGTAATCCGATCGATACGTAAATATTGATCTCTGAAAGAATGCGAATACCTTTGTTGACCCCCGCAGCAACAGAAAAAATAGTAATAATCACGGCCACCAGAATTAAAGCGGTCTGGACCCAGAGATTTTCCGGTAAACCAAACAGCACATGCAGACCATAATTTAATTGTACGACGCCAATACCGCAGGTGGTGGCAATACCAAAAATCGTCCCGAGTACCGCAGCAGTATCTACTGTATGTCCAATTGGACCATTAATTTTTTTACCGAAGATGGGATAGAGTGCCGAACGGATGGTCAGTGGCAAGTTATAACGATAACTGAAATAGCCCAGTGCGACCCCAATGAGCGCGTACATACTCCAGCCGGTTAAACCATAGTGAAACAGCGTCCAGACCATGGACTGACGTGCAGCCTCAAAGGTTTCGCCTTCACCCACCGGTGGATGCATATAATGGGAAAGCGGTTCTGCCACCGAGAAAAACATCAGGTCAATCCCGATTCCGGCAGAAAATAGCATCGCCGACCAACTCAGTAGACTAAATTCTGGCTTGGAATGTTTAGGACCCAATTTAATCTCGCCATAACGTGAGCAGGCGATAAAAAGGATAAAGACCAGATACAGTGTTGCCGCCAACAGGTAGTACCAGCTAAAGGTCGCACTGACCCAGTTTAAAATATTGGTAATAACCTGATTGGCCTGTTCATTAAATAAAATGGTGATGATAGAAAACAGCAGAATAAGCGTTGCCGAAAAATAAAAGACCACTTTATTCAGACTATCTTGCACCTCTTCGTTTTTCTTTTGCATAAATCCATGACCATCGTTTTGTTGCCGGATGATCTACAGTGCAGTGTGATTTGAAAGCAAGAGCCTGCGGTAAAGCTGCCTTGTTTTTGTGAATTACAAACTTTTGCAAATCCAAAACAAACTGCGCTGTACATCAAGGGTGAGCCGGCACTATAATTTTTATTAATTGAACGTTCAATTAAAAAAGCGTTTATGAATTGTTACATCACTCCGCTATTGATCTAGCAGAATGGTTTTCTATTGTTATATTCGTTATTCAGGTTAGTCCTATGCCAAAAGTTGGTATGCAGCCGATCCGTCGCCAGCAATTAATCGATGCCACCTTAGCTGCCGTGAATGAATTGGGTTTTGCCGAAAGCTCAATCAGTCAGATTGCCCAGCGCGCCGGAGTATCAACCGGCATCATAAGTCATTATTTTGGCGGTAAAAATGGACTCATTGAAGCAACGATGCGTTATTTATTGCAGCAGTTAGGTAAGTCTGTTGCAGAAATGCAGTCCCAAGTGGATAGCACACCTGAACAACGTTTACTGGCCATTGTGCGGGGCAACTTTGCTGCCCCACAAACAGATAAAGCGGCCATGAAAGTCTGGCTGGCATTCTGGGCTAGCAGTTTGCATCAACCTGATTTACACCGTTTACAGCAGGTCAACCATTACCGCCTGCATTCCAATATCAAGTACGAATTCATGAAAGCGCTGCCTAAGGCACAAGCTGAAAAAGCCGCTCAAGGTCTGGCTGCGCTGATTGATGGCTTCTGGTTAAGGGGTGCACTGATCAATGAAGAACTTGACCCTGAAATGCCGATAGAACTTTGTAGTGACTATATCCGACAGCAACTCAAGAATGACTCAACTGCGAGGGAATCCCATTGACACACTTTAATCTGCAACGTCCTTATATCCACGGACAATTTGTCGATGCTACATCCAACAGCACATTTGAAACAATTAATCCGGCGACCGGCGAAGTTCTGGCGGAAGTCCAGATTTGTAGCAAAGACGATATCGACCGTGCGGTAAAATCAGCTCAGCAAGGCCAGAAAGTCTGGGCAGAAATGACGGCGATTCAACGTTCCCGTATCCTAAACAAGGCTGTCGCTATTCTTCGTGAACGCAATGACGAGCTGGCACGTTTAGAAACTCTCGACAGTGGTAAGGCTTTTAGTGAAACCTCAACTGTCGATATTGCAACGGGCGCTGATGTGCTTGAATATTATGCGGGTATTTTGCCAGCACTCGAAGGCCAGCAAATTCCACTACGAGAAACATCATTTATTTATACCCGTCGTGAACCTCTGGGTGTGGTGGCCGGAATTGGTGCATGGAATTACCCGATTCAAATTGCCTTATGGAAATCTGCTCCTGCACTGGCAGCAGGCAATGCCATGATCTTTAAAGCCAGTGAAGTAACACCTTTAACTGCGTTAAAACTGGCAGAAATTTATACCGAAGCCGGTGTTCCGCATGGTGTATTTAATGTGGTAACAGGTGGCAGTGAAATTGGTGCTTATCTGACCTCGCATCCTGATATAGCCAAAGTTTCATTTACTGGTGGTGTTGCCACCGGCAAGAAGGTCATGGCCCAAGCTGCGAATTCTAGCCTGAAAGAAGTGACTATGGAACTTGGTGGTAAATCGCCCCTGATAATTTGTGAAGATGCTGATCTGGATCTGGCGGCGGATATTGCCATGATGGCTAACTACTATAGTTCCGGTCAGGTTTGCACCAATGGAACCCGGGTATTTATCCCTTTGGCCTTGAAAGCAGAATTTGAAGACAAGATTTTGCAGCGTATTCCTTATATCCGTATGGGGGATCCACTTGATCCTGAGACCAATTTCGGTCCAGTTTCCAGCTTCTCTCATATGGAAAAAGTGCTAGATTATATCGAACAGGGCAAAAAAGAGGGTGCTCGTTTACTTTGCGGTGGTGGCCGTGCCGAAGATGAGCAATTTGCTCAAGGCGCTTATGTGCTACCCACGGTATTTACCGATTGCCGTGACGACATGACGATTGTCCGTGAAGAAATTTTTGGACCGGTCATGAGTATCCTCAGTTATGACTCGGAAGAAGAAGTGATTCAACGTGCCAATGCCACAGAATATGGTCTGGCCGCTGGTGTAGTCACGCCTAATTTGTCTCGCGCCCATCGGATCATTCATCAGATCGAAGCCGGTATTTGCTGGATCAATACTTGGGGTGAATCACCGGCAGAAATGCCTGTCGGTGGCTATAAACATTCGGGTGTTGGTCGCGAAAACGGTATTATCACGCTACAACAATATACCCAGACCAAATCAGTTCAGGTGGAATTGAATCCTTTCCAATCCGTGTTTAACGCATAAGGGGAGGATGAATGAATTACGACTATATTATTATTGGTGCAGGTTCTGCGGGTAATGTACTGGCAGCGCGTTTAACGGAAGATCCAGAGATCAAAGTCTTGTTGCTGGAAGCGGGTGGTCCGGATCATCGGCTGGATTTTAGAACCCAGATGCCAGCCGCTTTAGCTTATCCCTTGCAGGGACGCCGTTATAACTGGGCCTACCTGACCGACCCCGAACCATATATGAATAACCGTCGGATGGAATGCGGGCGCGGGAAAGGCCTAGGCGGTTCTTCGTTAATTAACGGCATGTGCTACATTCGCGGTAATGCCATGGATCTGGAACAGTGGGCCAGCCTGAAGGGGCTTGAGCACTGGAGCTATGCCCAATGTCTGCCATATTATAAAAAAGCGGAAAGCCGTGATATTGGTGGCAATGATTATCATGGCGATTCTGGACCGGTTTCGGTGGCAACGCCTAAACAGGGCAATAATGAACTGTTTCATGCCATGATCGAAGCGGGTGTACAGGCCGGTTATCCACGTACCGATGATCTGAACGGTTACCAACAGGAAGGCTTCGGTCCTATGGATCGAACTGTGACACCGCAAGGCCGTCGTTCCAGTACAGCACGTGGTTATCTCGATATGGCCAAAGGTCGCGACAACCTGACGATTATTACCCACGCCATGACCAATAGAATTCTGTTTAACCAGAAACAGGCGATAGGTGTAGAGTATTTCGAGGGGCAAAATACCTTGCAGCCGATTCAGGTGTTTGCCGATCGTGAAGTGCTACTTTGTGCTGGTGCAATTGCATCACCGCAAATCCTGCAACGTTCTGGTGTGGGTTCGGCTGAACTGTTAAAAAGTCTGGATATTCCGGTGGTTCAGGATTTGCCAGGCGTGGGTGAAAACCTGCAAGACCATCTGGAAATGTACCTGCAATATAAGTGCAAAAAACCGGTTAGCTTATATCCGGCCTTGAAATGGTATAACCAGCCGATGATTGGGGCAGAATGGTTATTTTTGGGTAAGGGCATTGGTGCTAGTAACCAGTTTGAAGCAGGTGGTTTTATCCGCTCTTCAGATGAATTTGAATGGCCGAATATTCAGTATCACTTTTTACCGATTGCGATTAACTACAATGGCACCAATGCCATTCACGAGCATGGTTTTCAAGCTCATGTTGGCTCAATGCGCTCACCGTCGCGTGGCCGTATTCAGCTTAAATCCAAAGATCCATTCGAGCATCCGAGTATCCTGTTTAATTACATGAGTACGGAACAGGACTGGCGCGAGTTCCGTGATGCGATCCGGATCACCCGGGAAATTATGCAGCAGCCGGCACTTGATCCTTATCGCGGTGAAGAAATCAGTCCAGGTAAAGAGGTACAGACCGATGCCGAGATTGATGAATTTGTGCGTCAGCATGCAGAAACGGCTTATCATCCCTCTTGCAGCTGTAAAATGGGTGAAGATGACATGGCGGTAGTCGATGGTTATGGACGCGTGCATGAAATGCAGAGTCTGCGTGTGATTGATGCCTCGATTATGCCTTTGATTATTACCGGTAACCTCAATGCAACCACCATTATGATGGCTGAAAAACTGGCAGACCATATTCGTGGCAAGCCTGCTCTTGCGCCTTCATCTGCACCTTTCTACAAGGCATCTCCCGCTTAACTCATAGCTTAATTTTCTGTTGCCGAATGCAAACAGGAATAAAGCAAAATTTACTTTACCTCAAGCTTTATAAGGCCGTCACCGGTTTAGGTCTTATTTAGCCTGTGCTTAATACAATTTATATTTTATGAAAATGTTATATAAAGCAGTGCTGTTTGGCTGTGCTGCTGTTTCAAGTCTTTACTGTTATGCCGATGATGCGAAAGTAAAGCAAATAGAAGCAAGCGGAAACTTGAGTGTGGTATCCAAATACGTCTCCCGTGGTTTGACCAATGCACCTGAAAATGACGACATTGCTGTACAGGCTGCATTGAATCTGGCTTATGGCAATTTTTATGTCGGATATTGGGGATCTATGCTTGGATATTCTTATGCAGAAGTGCAGGGACGTCAGGGACATCGTTCAGATAAATTCGAGCATGATTTTCTGGTGGGTTATACCCATAGCAGCAAAAATTATGACTTGGATCTGTGGAATGCAACCTATTATTATCCGGGCGGCAAGCATACTACCGGAAATGAGCTAGGTTTAAATATAAGTCGTGCATTGAATGATCAGACCAGTATTGGCGCCAGTTTATCGACCTATCTGTATGATGTGGCTTATGTCAATCAGGGCGATACTTTTTATACACTTAACCTGAGCCACCAGTTGAATGATCGCCTCAATGCCAGCGTTACGGCAGCAGGGAGCTATTTTAACGATGAAGGCAAATATGAGGGTGGTGAACTGGGCGATACCGAAAAGCAGTTTGCCTTTCGTTATGCTTCTGCCGGACTTAGTTATACGCTTTTACCGCAGTTGAGTGTGTCTGGTGAATATATCTTTGGCGGTTATGACCGTTATGATGACAAGCAGCGTAATCTTGCAGTAGTTGCACTGAGTTATGATTTTTAAAATTATGAAATCATTCAGACTAGGCGGGTGAAAATCTGCCTTATCTGCAACTATTGATTAATAGCATAAGCCATGACTTGAAGTTGATTCATGCTCCGGCAGCTCAGGAAAGGTTGAGGGTTTGGTTTAATCTGCCAGAATTTCAGACAAATATTATCAATTTCATAAAATAATTCTATAATAGCGCCCATTCTCGGCAGCGTTATCCAGACACTTAGTCAAATGGCATAACCTGACCATTTTCTATTTTTCATTCAAGTTCTCCTCCGTGAACCGGCTTGTATATTCAGATTCAGCATCTTATCTGTCCGTGACGGCACATAAGAACATTTAGGTATCCACATGGAAATTAAGGTCAATTATCTCGATAATCTTCGCCAGGAAGCCAAGTTCGATGACTTCACGGTAATCGCCGATCAGCCGATCCGCTATAAAGGCGATGGTTCGGCACCCGGCCCATTCGATTATTTTCTGGCGTCATCGGCACTTTGTGCAGCTTATTTTGTCAAAGTCTATTGCGCAGCACGTGACATTCCGACTGATAATATCCGCCTTTCGCAAAACAATATTGTTGATCCTGAAAACCGCTATAAACAGATTTTTAAAATTCAGGTGGAACTGCCGGCTGATATTTCTGAAAAAGATCGCCAAGGAATTTTACGTTCGATAGACCGTTGTACCGTCAAGAAAGTCATTCAAACCGGTCCTGAATTTGTCATTGAAGAAGTAGAAAGCATTGATGCCGATGCTCAAGCCTTGTTAATGCCGAGTCTGGCTTCTGAAAACAGTACGTTTATTCCAGGTAAAGACCTTCCGCTGGAAGAAACCATTGCCAATATGTCTGCCATTCTGGCAGGCCTTGGCATGAAGATTGAAATTGCGTCTTGGCGTAATATCGTGCCGAATGTGTGGTCGCTACATATCCGTGATGCGCAGTCGCCAATGTGTTTTACCAATGGTAAGGGCTCAACCAAAGAAAGTGCGCTGGCATCTGCTTTGGGTGAATTTATTGAGCGTCTGAACTGTAACTTCTTCTATAATGACCAGTTCTGGGGTGAAGATATTGCCAATGCAGAATTTGTGCATTATCCGGATGAAAAATGGTTCCAGCCAGGTCCGAATGGTGAGCTGCCTGTAGAAGTTTTAGATGAACATACCCGTGAAATTTATGATCCTGAAGATGAGTTATTGGGTACCCATCTTTATGATACCAACTCGGGCAATAAGGCTCGTGGCATCTGTTCATTGCCATTTGTACGTCAGTCTGATGGTGAAACCGTGTATTTCCCATCAAATCTGATTGAAAACTTATACCTGAGCAATGGTATGAGTGCCGGCAATACCTTGGCTGAAGCGCAAGTACAATGTCTTTCTGAAATTTTCGAACGTGCGGTAAAACGCGAAATTCTGGAAGGTGAACTGGCACTACCGGATGTGCCTGAACATGTTCTGGCAAAATATCCAAAAATTGTTGAAGGCATTAAAGGTCTGGAAGAACAGGGCTTTCCGGTTCTGGTCAAAGATGCTTCTTTAGGTGGTCAGTTTCCGGTCATGTGTGTCACCCTGATGAACCCGCGTACCGGCGGTGTATTTGCCTCATTTGGTGCCCATCCTAACTTTGAAGTAGCATTAGAACGCAGTCTGACTGAGTTGTTACAAGGCCGTAGTTTTGAAGGTCTGAATGATCTGCCAAAACCAACCTTTAGCAGCAATGCAGTAACTGAACCGAATAACTTTGTTGAGCATTTTATTGACTCAAGCGGTGTGGTGTCTTGGCGTTTCTTCAGCGCGAAATCAGATTATGATTTTGTCGAGTGGGATTTCACCAATAATGGTCAAAACTCGAATGCGGATGAAGCTCAGGAATTATTCACGATTCTTGAAGACATGGGCCATGAAGTTTATATGGCGGTGTATCAGCATTTAGGGGCAACAGCTTGCCGTATTCTGGTACCGGGCTATTCGGAAATTTATCTTGTAGAAGATCTGGTTTGGGACAATACCAACAAGGCTTTGTTATATCGTGAAGATATCCTGAATCTGCATCGACTGGATGATGAAAAACTGGAAGCACTGGTTGAGCGTCTGGAAGAAGCAGATGAGGATGACTATACCGAGATCAAAACCTTGATCGGTATCGAGTTCGATGAAAATACCGAATGGGGGCAACTAACGATTCTTGAACTGAAACTGCTGATTTATGTAGCTTTGCAGCAATTTGAAGAAGCCAAAGATCTGGTTGAGCAGTTCCTGCAGTTCAATACCAATACTGTTGAACGTGGCCTGTTCTACCAGTGTATGAATGTCGTTCTGGAAGTCATGCTGGATGATGACATGGAACTGGAAGATTATGAACACAACTTCCGTCGTATGTTTGGTGATGAACGTATGGATGCAGTCATGGGTTCAGTTGAAGGCACAGTCCGTTTCTATGGTTTGGCTGAAACCAGTATGAAGCTTGAAGGTCTGGATCGTCATTTACGCCTGATTGACAGCTATAAAAAACTGCATGCAGCGCGTGCCAAGTTTGTGGCTCAGCAATAATCCATAGATAGCTGCATCAAAAAACCGCCTCCAGATAGGCGGTTTTTTTTATTGCTTTAAATATTTAAGATTTACAAATCAGACAAATTCCTGACAAAAAGCTACAGTATTTTGCGCCAATACTGGGCATAAATTAATTCATAAACAGTAATTTACATAATGAATAGTTAAATTACTCACTTTGCTATTCATATTTAAGAAACCGATAAAAGAATCTTAATGATATTTAATGAGGAAGATGAATGTACCTCAAACAGCTGATCGAACAATTAAAAGTAGAATTTAATTCTTCTTCGACTGATCCCGAGCAGCGGATTGATCACGCTTTACATCAGCTGATTCCACACAGTCTGGAGGTGCCATACCCGGGTGAAGGACAGACCTTAAAACGCTGGCAGATCCTGAGTCAGGTTGCTGCCATAGACTTGAGTCTGGCCAAACTATATGAATCGCATCTGGATGTACTGGCGATACTGCATGAACTGCGTGCTGGTCCTGAGCAGATTGTCGGATTGACTGCTATCTGGGCGGCAGAAGGTGGTCCTAAACCTTTACAGCTGGAAGATGATCTGCTTTCCGGAATTAAACCATGGTGTTCAGCCGCGGGTCAGGTACAGCAGGCTTTATTGACCTATCGGGATGAAGAAGAACACTCGCAACTGTTACTGGTAGATATGACCCAGCATGGGATTCAGATCAATACCAGTGCCTGGCATGCTGTAGGGATGCAATATACACGCACGGCTGAGGTCAGCTTCAATCAGGTCAAAATCAAAACCATCAGCAAGCCAAACTATTATCTGGATCGTCATGGATTCTGGCATGGTGCGGCTGGTGTCGCTGCCTGCTGGTTTGGTGCAACGCTCAAACTGGCCGGTTATTTAAAACATGCCATGCATCATAAAACTAATCCATTTAGAGAAATGTATCTGGGTGAGGTCAGTAGCAAGCTGTATGCAACTCGGGCACTATTTTATGAGACTGCAAAATTGATTGATGCTGACCCTAGGCATAATCATGAGCTAATGATCCGAGCTTTACGTGCCCAGGTCGAAGACACTGCACTGGCAGTACTGGAACTTTGTGGTAAAGCCTTAGGTGCAGCACCATATTGTCAGGAGGCGGATTTTGCCCGCTGTGTAGCAGATTTGCCCGTATTTATCCGGCAAAGCCATGCTGCATTTGATTTGCAGTGTATTGGTCAACTGACGATGGAGGATGAACAGACATGGGCACTTTAAAACATCCAATCGTTGAAGACCGTATTATTCAGGGTAAAGGAACAGCGCTAGAAGAATGGCAGCAGAGTCAGCAGCTCCATCATTTAAAAGCGCTTGAACTGAGTAAAATATTTCCCCTAAATAGTCGCATTTGTATTGTTGCTCCACATCCGGATGATGAAGTTCTTGGCTGTGGTGGACTGATTCAGCAGCTGGATGCAGCGGGTTATGAGATTGTTCTGTTTGCAGTCACCAATGGCACAGCCAGTCATCCCGACTCCAGACTATATACACCAGAGCAGCTGGATCATATCCGACCCCAGGAAACAATAAATGCTTTAGGCGTTCTCGATCTGAAACAATCGATACAGCGTATTGCGCTGAATATCCAGGATGGTGAAGTAGCGCAACAACGTGACCAGTTGGTTGCTGCTTTAAAACCGTATTTGCAAGCAAATGATATTCTGGTAACCACTTTTGAACATGATGGCCATCCTGATCATGAGATTACAGGTCAGGTAAGCAAACAGCTTGCAGCAACGCATTCTTTAAAATGTTTACAGGTGCTGATCTGGACCTGGCATTGGGCCAGTCCTGGAGATAGTCGTATTCCTTGGCATAAAGCCCTTAGACTTGAACTCAACGCAAAGCAGTTAGCGCGTAAAATAGAAGCCATGCAATGTTTTAAAAGCCAGCTTGAACCGGACTCCAGTACAGGTAAAGCTGCTATCGTATCGGGCAGCGCATTAGCACGTCTTTTACAGCCATGGGAGGTCTATATTGATGACGAAGGCCATCTATAATCATGACTACTTCGCCGAGCTGTATTGCATAAATAATGGCGATCCCTGGCAGTATGAACAGCGCTGGTATGAGAAGCGAAAACGCGATATGACCTTAGCTGTACTACCTTATCCGAAATTTAAAAATGGTATTGAAATTGGCTGTAGTAATGGGGTACTGAGCGCCGAACTGGCTGAACGATGCGAAGCTTTACTATGTATGGATGCCAATTCGACCGCCATACAGCTAGCGAATCAGCGCCTGATCCATAATCATGTCAAAGTGGTGCAGGGGATTGTGCCACTGGATTTGCCAACACAGCAGTTTGATCTGATTGTTGCCAGCGAAATGCTATATTACCTTGAAGAAAATATTCTGCTGCAACTGATTGAATGGATGAATACGTATCTTAGTCCACAAGGCTGTATTGTGGCTTGCCACTGGCGACATGCGATTGAAGGCTTTAGTCTGAATGGAGAACAGGTTCATCAGATTTTAAAACAGCGATTGCATTATTATTACTACACACAGTTACAGGATGCCGATTTTTTTCTGGATGTCTGGACACATGACATAAATTCGATAGCCGCACAAGAAGGATTGTTATGAAAAAAATTGGTGTTGTCATTCCGGCCTGTAACGAAGAAGAAGAAATCGAACATTGTCTGCAGGCATTGGAACAGGCACGCCAAAAATTTTATCAGGACATGCCTCAAAATCATGGCATACAAATTCAAATTCTTGTCGTGATGGATAGCTGTACTGATGCTACAGCAGAAAAGTTAAACACTTATAATGTTTTAGCTATAAGTTGTAATTATCGTTGTGTAGGAAAAACCCGTGATCTCGGTATACAGCATTTGATCCAACAAGGCTATGACTGGATTTGCTGTACGGATGCAGATTCCAGAGTACATCCAGACTGGTTTAAGACCATGCTGCTGCATCAGCCTACACATGTGATTTGCGGAGTCGTTGAAATTGCGCAATGGGAGCACTTAAGTTTAGCTACCCAAAAAAAATATCTGCACCATTATCAGGATTATATGGGGCATCGGCATATTCATGGTGCTAACCTTTGTTTTAAAGCATCGAGTTATAAGCTTCTTGGTGGCTTCAAACCTATGCCATGTCATGAAGATGTAGATCTGGTTAAACGCGCGGAAAAAATGGGAATGCATATTACCTGGTCTAACCAGTTGAGAGTGGTAACCAGCAGTCGCCTGATTTCACGTGTCCGTGAAGGATTTTCACAATTTTTATGGAGCATTGAACGACAAAATCAGGATAACAAATCCAATACAAAATGCCTGAGAAAAATTATTTGAAAATTTTTGAAACTATATTTTTCAATGAATCATAGGCTTAACAATTTGGCCGATTTTTTTGATTAAAACCTATTCCATTTAAAATAAAACCGCTTATAATTCATCCAAATTAAGCCCTGTGAACTAATACATTTCAAGTATAAGTTCATGGGGTTTTTCTATGGATCAACGGTTTGGGATACCGCACCGAAATTTTTACTGGTTCTTACTATGTACGCTCCGTTATTACCTGCTTCTCTTCGTGCGCTTCCACGTAGTCATTGGCAACGTATTGCCACTGCACTATGTTTTTTCGCTCTGGGTTTTAGTACCGCTGCCTGGGCACCGTTGATTCCACTGGTGCAGCAGCGTCTGAATTTGAGCCATTCGGATTTCGGTGTGCTATTGCTTGCCGCTGGCGTAGGTTCAATGATTGCCATGCCATTGGCAGGTCGTATGGCACATCGTTACGGCTGTCGTTCCGTTATTGCTACGGTACTGGCTGCATTTATTTTGATTCTGCCTGCATTGGCATTTAGCCCGACTAAATTGCTATTGGCAGCCGCTTTATTCTGCTTCGGTGCTAGCGCTGGCGCACTCGGCGTATCGGTTAACCTTCAGGCAATTAAACTGGAAAGTCAACAACGTAAAAGCATGATGTCACTGTTCCATGGCGTATGTAGCCTGGGTGGTTTGGCAGGTGTGTTGGGTATGACCAGTATGCTGGCATTTGGTCTTGCACTGCCTTTGAGTGTACTGGTGATCAGTATGAGCATTTTACTGATCATGGTATTTGCTGTGCCATTCTGTCTAAAAGCAGAAGCTGCATCTGAAGCAACAGAATCTGAAGATACCACCCAGAAAGTTGCCCATAAACCACGTCCAACATTTGCAATTCTTTGCATGGGATTGATCTGTTTTATCGCTTTTCTGTCTGAAGGCGCAGCGATGGACTGGAGTGGAATTTACCTGAATACTCAATTTAAAGTTCAAGCATCTCAAGCTGGTCTAGCTTACAGTTGCTTTGCTGCTTTAATGGTTACAGGACGTTTAAGTGGCCATTTGATTATTCGCTTCTTTGGTGAAAAGAACACGATTCTGTACAGTGCCACTTTGGCAGGTTTGGGTCTTCTGACTGTGGTATTTGCACCAGTGTGGTATGTGGCTTTGATTGGCTATGCGATCCTGGGTCTGGGTAGCGCCAATATAGTTCCGTTGATGTTCTCACGTGCAGGACGTCAAACTGAATTACCAAAACATATTGCTTTATCTTATGTTTCTGTATTTGCTTATACCGGTTCTTTGCTTGGGCCAGCATTGGTGGGATTCGGAAGCGAGATCATAGGTCTAAGCCAGGTATTCTTTATCATTGCAGTTGGCCTGATCAGTATTACTGTACTGAACCAGCTGACTTCTGCTCCAGCAACTGCGGCAGAAGCAGAAAAAACACAAACACCAGCATAAAGCTGGTGTTTTTGTTTAAATCAAAGCAATTTAATGCTGTAAATAAAGATCGTGAGAGGGTGACTTGCTAAGTGGCTGGTAAATATACTGGCTACTTACATGTTTAAGATCTTTTAAGAAACAATCACGCCAATGCACTATGTCATAGTCTATCAGGCCTTGAAATAGCGCCTGATAACGTGCAATACGTTCAGACTTCGGCATTTTCACTGCCAGCTTTAAGGCTTTGATCATGCTGTTGTTATCATGAGGATCGACCAGTAAAGCTTCACGCATCTGTTCAGCAGCACCCGCATATTTGGACAGAATCAAAATGCCCGGATTTTCTGGATCCTGAGCAGCAATATATTCCTTCGCTACCAGATTCATGCCATCACGTACTGAATTGACCCAGCAGATTTCCGACTTGCGATATAAACGCATCAAGGCATGATGGCCTAAAGCATCATAATGACAGTCAAAGACCGGTTGATCTGTATGAGAGAAATCCTGATTCAGCTGATCGACACCTCGTTTTAAATCCCGATACAGATTGGCATAGGTCGGAACTTCCAGTCTGCAAGGACAGGCAATCTGAAACTGGCGTATTTTCGACAACATTTCAGGAGTTTCCTGGAAACATTGACGCAGCGCATCCACCTTCTGTAATAAGCCCTTGCTATAGTCAATTCGGTCTACTGAAATGATATGTTTAACATCAGGTGATGAACTGAAATCAAATGGCAGTTCAGTATCAGTGAGTTGTCCCGCACGACGCTGGATTGCAGTAGGATGTACACTGATCGGATAAGCTTTTACTTCTACCTGACGCTGTCCATTACGCAGAATATTGTTGGTATGTGCAGTTAGAGACAATGTAGTTTTCAGGAAATCATAACAGTTTCTCTGATCCTGCTGCGTTTGCATGCCAAGCAGGTCGTACTGTGCCAGATGCGCTGCAAGATGCTGGCTGCAGGCTAGATCTTTCCACTTTTGTGTCTCTGGAAATGGAATATGCAGGAAGAAACCGATACGATTGCGCATGCCCAACTGACGGCAGTAATGTGCAACACTTAAGAAATGATAGTCATGCACCCAGATCATGTCACCCGGTTCGATAATTTTCTGCAACTGGCGGGCAAACTTAAAATTGACATCCTGATAGATCCGGTAATCCTGATCTGAGTAATCAATATATTGATTCTGGTCATGCATTAGCGGCCATAGTGCACCATTCGCAAAACCGCAGTAAAAACCCTGATATTCAGCTTCAGAGAAACTACAGGTATGATATTCAATCTGCTGATCTTTCAGGACGTCAAAGGAATTCTGCCTATACGCCGTCTTTTTGCCATTCCATCCCATCCAGATGCCGCCTATACCATTTAGGGCATCTTCCAGAGCAACCGCAAGACCACCTGCCTGAGTGGCATTCGGGTTCGGTAATGTTACACGGTTGGATAATACAATGAGTCGGGACACGTTTTTTCTCCTTTCATTTCTTGTTTTAACGCTTTTAGTGATGTTAAAAATTCATGTAAGAAAAAACCGACATCTGCCACGTCGTCTAAACGAGCTTTGGCTGCGCTTTCTCCTGGGCCAACTTTGATTGACATACCTCCATAGTCATTAATGATGTGAAAACCAGCTTCATCCGTTAAATCGTCCCCAATGAAAATGGGGTAAAACTGCTCAGCTTCAAGATCCTCTAAAATATGCTGGATTGCCGCACCTTTATTGCAGCCGTGGGGAACCAGTTCATAGACACATTTGCCGCTTTTTAATTCAAAACTTGATAATTGTTTAAGATAATTATCAATAATGGCTTTTGCCTGATCTGCATATTCAGGATGTTCACGGAAATGCAGGGCAACTGAATGGGTTTTAGTTTCTACCCGGATCGGCTGCCATTTATGCTGCTGCTCAAGTACACTAGATTTGAGTTGTTCAAGTTCTTTGTGATTGATATAAAAAAGTTTTCGACCTATACCGTCTTGCTGTAGCAGCTCTACGCCATGTGATCCGATAATATTCCAGCGATAAGGCTGAATCAGTCGTTGTGCTTGCTCGATAGAACGTCCAGTAACCAGATATAAAGGTAAAAATTGCTGGATTTGTGCAATATTATTTAGGGTAGAAGAGGGGATAAAACTCTGTTCAGGATCTGGATGAAATTCTGAAAGTGTACCGTCAATGTCTAAAAATAAAATACAGGGTAAGGAATTATATTTAGCTCTCCGATCCAGCTTTTTCGCTATCTCGGGATAAATAGAATTTAGAACAGCATTTGTAGTTTTCATTGTTAGGGTGTAATAAATTACAGTCTCTTGATGCATTGATTATTTTTATAACATGTCAAGATCTGTGATCTGCTTATTCCTATAATGAATAATACATTTCACCTATCTACTGTAACGTTGCAATATCTTGTAAAAATGTCTTGAAAATCACATTTCTATAAAATTTTTTCTCAATCAGAAATTTCTAAAATCTATCAAGATATGAATAAGCATAGTTTTGTATAAGAATTTTTATAACAGACAAGGAGCATTGTCAGTTTATAAATGCAGTGTTAAGAAGTGATCTAAAAGGAAAAACAGAGAGAAGGAAATCATTTCGTCAAATCAAACTTAATAAAAACTATGAACATAGATAAAAATGCATGGTTCATTGATCGAGGAATGCATCATCATAATAATTCGGATATAAGCAATGAAGCTCTCAATAAATTTTATGCTTCCATGGCAGCGACGGTCACTGTGGTTGCAGTGACCGTGACCGCGGGTGTGGTCAATAAAACTTTCACCCCCCCTCAGCAAGTCACTTCAGATTTAAGTTACCTAGAACCACAATCTTTTACTGACTCTACAGGCATGACACAACCTGCCATTACATTAAAAAATACTAAATTAGGAACACGACAGTTCGAAAGTCAAGTTCAACGACCATTACTCACAAATTCAGATGCACAATGGAGTAATTACACTCGCGATTATGATTATCCCAATATGGTCACTTTGCCTGTACAGTAGATTAAAATGCGTGATGGTACCAAAATCGCAATTCGTGTTACCTTGCCAGCTGATCAGAATAAACAACCCGATTTTACTAAACCACATCCAGTGATTTTAATCCAGACACTCTACAATACAGGCCTTGCAGGCCAGATTGCGGATATGGCAGGCGGCCCGAATCCTGAGTTTGTAGGCCGTGGTTATGCCACAGTAGCTGCAGATGTACATGGTACCGGTTCTTCAGAAGGGGTATGGCAGGCATTTGATGGCATTAAACAGCAGGACAGTTTTGAAATTATTGACTGGGCTGGCAAACAGTTATGGTCAAATGGCAATATTGGTCTCTATGGTGTTTCTTATCTAGGTATTACCAGTCTGCTGGGGGCATCTACCCAGCATCCGGCATTAAAAGCCGCATTTCCAATGGTATCAATTGGTGATGGTGAGCGTGATATTTTATACAATGGCGGGCAGTTTAATACCAACTTTATCCTATTGTGGATGAGTCGGGTTGGCTTGCTTGGCGCATTACCAGTTGATGCGATTCAAACTGATCCAGTGAATGGTATTACTCTAGGGCTGGATAAAATTCAGAATTTGCTGAAGGCAAAGCCTCACCATCAAACCATTCTTGTTTTCAAAATTAGCTTTTAAAATATAAGTCGGGTTAACTGCTGGGAATGTTAGTAGATATAAATACAAATTGAATAAATATCATCATTGTTATTTAAAGCTGAAAAAAACTAACAGATAAAAATTTTATGCTTTATGATCAGCATATTGAAATTGCTTTATGAAAATTCTGCAGGAAGACATGTTAGAACTTCGTCATTTAAAAACTTTAGTTGCTTTACGAGAACATGGTTCATTGGTCGCCGCTGCAGGAGATTTGTGTCTTACACCTTCAGCCTTATCTCATCAATTGCGTGAAATTGATCAATGGGTTGGCGTAGAAGTCGTAAATCGCCGTAGTCGGCCTGTGAGCTTTTCCAATGTTGGACAGCGATTACTTAAACTGGCAGATGAAATATTGCCTCAGGTACAGATTGCCCAAAGTGATATTACTCGTATTGTCCATGGACAGACGGGACGTATATTTTCTCCTCTGAATGTCATAGCTGCTTTGACTGGCTGATGCCTTTACTCAATCAGTATCGCATCCAATATCCAGATGTAGATTTAGACTTTGCTTCAGGCTTTGAAGCCAATCCGCATGAGCTTTTACAAACTGGTGAGTTTGACTTGCTGATTACCGCCGATCCGATCGCATTAAAAGGGATAGAGTATTTTCCGATTTTTGAATATGAATCACGTTTGGTACTTTCCAATACTCATCCACTGGTACGTGCCAAAGAGATTAGCGTACAGCAACTGGCAGAAGAAACACTGGTGACTTACCCAGTGGATAAACATCGCCTAGACATCATGTCACGCCTGTTTATTCCAGCCAATATCTTGCCAAAACAGATCCGGACGACTGATTTAACCCAGATGTTGATTCAGCTGGTGGCAAGTGGACGCGGAATTGCAGCATTACCGGACTGGGTGGTGAATGAATATGAACAGAAAGGCTGGGTAAGCTCCCGCCGTCTGGATTGCGTCGCACCTGAAGGATTACGCCGTACTTTATTTGCAGGCTATCGCACTGAAGAAAAACAGAAAGATTATTTTGAAGGGTTCCTGAAGCAGTTAGAACGGTTCTCCAAGAAAAGAGAGGCATATTATGATTAACGCTTGTTATTATTTTTTAAACATAGGTAATGCAAGAAAGACTCTGATCCACTGTTCAAACTGAAAGCTGGAAAATAATCCAGCCAAAACCAGAGCCTTTCATTTCAACTCAAGCCGCAAATAAAGGACTGAATCCATGCTTACGCAGCAATTTCCGGTACATGCTGGAACTGCGATCTGCCGGGAAATGTGCTTCTAAAGACAAGTCCAAAGGCAGATATTCAGGTTTCTGGTTTTCGACGATTAACCGGTCTTCTTACAAAAATTTTCAGGTTAAAGTCATAAGCATCTTCAACTGGCAGGTCTTTGTCATAATTCCGGCAGATGGGTGCAAACAGCCGCGTAGTACGTGCTGTCATAGGCGAAGCTGCATTCATAATGACCTGTTTGGCATCATGGGGAAAATGAATGGTCAAGGTCGCGGTAAAGGGTACACTGATTTCAAAATGGCGTAGCCATTTAAAGTCTTTTGCACCGCGCTGATCCAGCCCGATCGGATAGCGTCCAACGGTACTGATATAGTCAGCAGCAAAACCATCATCGGTTTCATAGGTTTGATAATCGGGTACTTCTGAATTATCCGGATCGCCAAAAGTATCTGGATGTACCCAGGCAAAATGTGCGACATCAATAAAACCTTCTAGCTGCCGACCGGCAAAACACTGAATATCAACTTTCGGGCAAACCAGTTGCTGGTAATCTGCTTCGTCCCAATAAGGCATTTGCGGAATATTTGCCTCAGCCTGTTTATCTGCCAGCAGTGAGCACCAGATCAGACCATATTTTTCTACGGCGGCATAGGTTTTTAGATTGAAACGCTCAGAGATTTTTTGCTGCGGATGGGCCGGGATACGATTACATTTTCCACCTGATCCAAAGCGTAGACCGTGATAAGGACAAACCACACCTTGTCCATCATTTTTTCCCAGACTTAAAGCAACCCCTCGATGTGGACAGGTATCTCGCGCCACAATAATTTCATCCCCCATTTTATAAATTACCAAGGGCATATCCAGCAACATGGTCCCGATTGGCTGTTCAGAGACTTCGCGTGCCAAGGCTACCGGATACCAGTATTGCGCTAACAGATGCCAGTCATGTTCTGAAAATGTCATATGAACAGGTAAGTCAGGCTGATGCGTGAGGATGGTTTTACTATTCATGATTGCCTCAAATCGGTGATATTCGATTGAATATAGATCAACAGCCCATTCACCGAAATTAGAGAAATCCGTATGAGGTATTGAGAAAATTAGAACACTCTTTACCATTTGAAGATCATTCTCTTTTATATGTGAGCATATTTTGAGAATTAACGCGTCTTTACGGAAAAGATAGACATCACAAATCATTTATTAGGCTGCTTGCTGAGAAATCTGACTTTTTAATTGTTCCATCTGTTCAATAATATGCTTGATCATTAGCTGGGAGGCTCGTGAAATCTGACGTTTTGGCGCCACACAAAGGGCAATGGTCAAAGGCCGTACACCTTTTTCCGTAATCAGTTTAAAGATCAGTTCATCGCGTTGCAGTTCCGGGAAGACATCCAGATAACTCAAGATGCCAATACCGGTATTGGCCTTGATCATGCTGTTCATCAGGCGGATATCATTAGATTCCGTTTTGCGTGCCGGAATGAATTTGTGATGTTTGTACATGGCCTGTACATAGTCATGAATGATTAGCGGCTCTGCTGCAATAAAATGATTGTCATCCAAGGTATCTGAAAAATAGATTCGTTCAGCCTCAGCTAGGGGATGCTGTTTGGACATGACAAAGCCCAAAGGCAATTCCAGAAAATGCAGTACTTCCAGCTGATGATGGGCTTTGGGATTAAGAATCAGCCCGAAATCCAGTTCGGTATCGATAATTTTTCGGGCAATCACTTCACTGTCTGCCACCCGTATATTGAAATTGATCCAAGGATACTGCGCATACATATGCTGTAGTGACTGCATTACAAAGCCTTCGCTCAAGGCAGAAATTAATCCAAATTCGATACTGCCACGTTTGAGTCCCTGAATTTCATCAAAGCGGATACAGGTCTGCTGAAACTCCTTTTGCCATTTTAGAATATCGGCATATAGCATTTCACCCGCTAAAGTTAACTTCAGTCCGTTTGGCAAACGTTCAAACAGGTCAATACCTAGCTCTTCTTCAGCCAGGGCAATCTGCCGGTGAACTGCAGATACCGAAATAAACAACTGATCCGCAGCCTTGCGTAAACTGCCACTTTTCGCCACTGCAATAAAGTAATCAGAAAAGCGTGAAAACGGGGTATTTATCAATTTACTCAAGCCTGTTTCACCTGTACTTAAAATTCAGTAAAAGCTTTATGCGAGTTTTATGCCAAAGCAGGTAGCTAAGGCCCAAGCCAAGCAAGTATTACAAGGTACTGTTCTAATTTTTAGAATGATTTATACGAAACATTCTAATAGACGAAAAAGTAAAAAAACGAGTAATTTCAATTGTAAATAACTGGAACGCTAGCCAGCACAAGCCACGTTTCAGGGGATTAAAAATATTCAGGATTTTGCAGAAAAAAGGTTTGATATGAACGCTATTCCAATGATCAATGTATTTAGCAAGCCATGCTACAGCCAGTTTGATGATCAGGATTGGGAAATTCTGGCGCATCATTGGTATCCGGTTGCACGTATTCAGGACGTGAACGAAAAGCCACAGCAAGTCACTTTGCTGGATGTCAAACTGGCAATTTATAAAACTGAAAGCGGCGTCATTCATCTGGTACGCGATATCTGTCCGCATCGTGGTGTACCACTGAGCAAGGGCTGGGTTTCTGGGGGAAATATTGTCTGTCCCTATCATGGTCTGCAATACAACGAACAGGGAAAATGTATCAAAATCCCAGCGCAACCCGAGTTGACTAAAATCTCAGACCGTTTCTCGCTCACAAAATTTCCAGTCGTAGAAAAATACGGTCTGATCTGGACCAGCCTGTTTAGCCGGAATGAAAGTGCTGCCAATTTCCCGGTACTAGATACCTGGGATACTGCAGAACATCAATCTATTTTACCGCCATTTGTGGATATTGCCGGTTCGAGTGGTCGTCAGTTAGAAGGCTTTATTGACGTCGCGCATTTTGCCTGGGTGCATCACAATGCTTTTGCCGATCGCGATAATCCGGTGGTGCCGAAATACAATACCGAACGTACGTCTTATGGTCTGCATACTGAATATGTCAGTAATGTCAGCAATTATCCTCATGGCATGCAGCATCTGGCACCTGAAGGCTTTTTATGGAAACGCGTGTTTGATGTCTATCCACCATTTTCCGCCATATTAACTGTACATTTTCCAAATGAAGGCATTCTTAAAATCCTGAATGCCTGCTGTCCAGTGTCACACAACCAAACCAGACTCTTTGTACCATTAACCCGAAATTTTGATACCACTGGCGATTTACAGGCAGTTTATGATTTTAATGCACAGATCTTTGCTGAAGACCAGGAACTGGTAGAAAGTCAAAAACCGGAAGAGCTGCCACTGGATATTTCCATGGAAGCACATTTTGAAGCAGACCGCTCGTCAACAACTTATCGACGTATATTGGCAGAATGGGGATTAAGTAAACGTTATATTGTTTAAAATAAACCAGTATATTCTTATTTAACAAGCAGGGGCCATATTTAAATAAATTATACTTTCTTAAAATGCAAAGAATCTATTTAAATATTCAATCGTTTAAAATTTATTCTAGTATAAATAAATAAGCCGTCCAAATCATCAGCAGATATTAAAGTTTTTAAGACTTTCCAATGACGTGGGACGGCGTGCTACCCAGCTGGGACATCATCCTTTTGGAGCAATACTGGTGGCGCCAGATCATGAAACGGTGCTGCTCACCCAATGTAATATTGATACGGTCAATCATGCAGAATCAACATTAGCCCGTATTGCTGCGACCAATTATCCAGCAGATTATTTATGGCAATGTACGCTTTATACGGCAGTAGAACCTTGCTGTATGTGTGCTGGAACCATCTATTGGGCCAATATAGGCCGTGTAGTTTATGGTATTTCGGAAGGACATTTACTTGAATGTACCGGTAATCATCAGGAAAACCCAACGATGAGTGTCAGCTCACACTATATATTTAGCCATGGACAAAAGGACATTGACTTGATTGGAGCAGTACCTGAGATTGAAGCTGAAACGGTCAGTTTACAACAGCAATTCTGGCAAAGCAGATAAGCCTTTTTAGAAGAAAATCCCATTTTAAGAATGGGATTTTTTATTTTTACATAAATTATTTTAAATATAAATGCACATCTTAATAGTATTTAATTGTATTAAATGCACTTATTTAATTCATTTTATTTAATATTAAAAAAATTATTTATTAATAAATATTAAAATATTAAAAAATTACTTTTATTTTAAAAGAAATAAATTAAACAAATCATTTTTTAATCAAGTTGGAATAGTTATTGCTAATTATAAAAAGAACCGATTTTACTCATCTGAGTAAAGTTATTGATTAGTGTGCATGGGGCACAAGTACAAAAAGAGCGGAAGAGAATGAAAGAAAAAAGACCTTTAAAACCGGATTCAAAACACTGATGGGGATGCTGTGTGCGGGTGGCCTGATGGCGGCATCAATGACTCATGCACAGGATAAAGCAGCATTTGTATATATTGGCCCAACCAGTGACCATGGCTGGACCTATTCACATGATCAGGGCCGGATCAAGACTGAAAAAGCGCTGGCCGGCAAATATAAAACCTCCTATATCGAAAATGTTCCAGAAACTGCCGACGCAGAGCGTGTTATCCGTAACCTGGCGCAGCAGGGGAATAAAGTCGTTTTTGCCACCTCATTTGGCTATATGAATGCCATGGAGAAAGTCTCCAAGCAGTTCCCGAATACGGTATTTATGCACGCCACTGGTTATAAGCAGGGCAAAAACCTGGGCGTATATGACGTTCGTACCTATGAGGGTGCCTATATGCTCGGTGTAGTTGCTGGACAGAAAACCAAAAACAATGTTTTAGGTGTCGTGGCATCATTCCCGATTCCTGAAGTGGTGCGCAACATCAATGCTTATACTCTGGGTGCACAAAGCGTGAATCCAAAAGTGAAAACCAAAGTGATCTGGGTCAATTCATGGTTTAACCCGGGCAAGGAACGGGATGCTGCATTGGCATTGATTGCTCAAGGTGCCGATGTGTTGATGCAAAATACTGATTCTCCGGCAGTCGTTCAGGCAGCTGAACAGAAAGGGGTCTATGCCTTTGGCTGGGACTCGGATATGAGCAAATTCGGTCCTAAAGCCCATCTGGCGGCTTCTGTACTCCATTGGGAAAAAATCTACACCCCAGTGATGACTCAGGTCAGCAATAAAACATGGAAGCCAAGTGCACTGTGGTATGGGGTAAAACAGAAAGCAGTCGATATTGAGAGCTTCGGACCAATGGTAACCGCAGGTGAGAAAAAGAAAGCACTTGCTGTTCGAGATGCGATCCTGAAAGGTACCTTGCACCCATTTACTGGCCCGCTCTATAAACAGGATGGTTCAATGGTCATTGCTAAAGGTAAAACACTGGATGATGCCACCTTGAGCAAAATGAACTACTACGTAAAAGGTGTAGAAGGTTCACTTCCGAAATAAAAAACAAAATAACAGCCATCACATCATTCTAAACACAGGCTCATGATTCATTTGGCCTTTAGCAAAAGGCAGATGAATCAACCAGCCGCATAAATCAGGGCACTTATGATGAATCCAACACATGATCTGTCTACACCTATGCCCAAGATGAATACAGGTTCAGGCAAGGATATTCCGCGACTGGAGCTAGTCAATATCTGTAAAAGCTACAACTCACTCAAGGCAAATGACCAGATTCATTTGACTGTATACCCTGGACAGATCCACGCCATCTTGGGTGAAAATGGTGCTGGGAAAAGCACCCTGATGAAAATTATCTATGGTGCAGTCAAAGCCAATCAGGGACAAATTCTGTGGAATGGTAAAGAAGTCCGAATAGACAGTCCTTCAATGGCAAGAAAACTCGGGATCGGCATGGTCTATCAGCATTTTTCCCTGTTTGAAACCCTGACTGTTGCTGAAAATATTCTATTGGGACTGGATGAAAAAGTAGATTTACCGAACCTGAGCAAGAAAATTATTGCCGTTTCTGAACAGTATGGTTTACCTGTCGATCCGCGAAGGGAAGTTCATTCCTTATCGGTAGGTGAGCGGCAGCGTGTAGAAATTATTCGTTGCCTGTTACAACATCCAGCGCTGATTATCCTGGATGAGCCGACTTCAGTTTTGACACCCCAAGCGGTACGGCAGTTATTTAAAACTCTGCGCATGCTGGCATCTCAGGGAGTTTCTATTTTATATATCAGTCATAAACTGCATGAAATTAAAGAACTCTGTGATGAAGCCACGATTTTGCGTAATGGAAAAGTCACCGGAAACGTCGATCCACGAGAAAAATCGACCAGTGATTTGGCCCGCCTGATGATTGGCCGTGATTTACCCACTTATATACGTGCAGAATATCAGGGCATACCAGAAACCTGTTTTCAGGTTGAAAATCTTGGCTATCAGTCTGATGATCCTTTTGGTGTGTCCTTACAAAATATCAATCTTAGCGTTCAGGCAGGTGAAATTGTCGGTATTGCTGGTATTTCCGGAAATGGACAGGCTGAACTGCTGTCTTTACTGTCCGGCGAAGCGCTGACCAAAACTGGCAGGCTTTATCTGGAACAACAGGAGATTACTGCATTAACTGCTGGCCAGCGGCGTAATGTGGGACTTGGGTTTGTACCGGAAGAACGTTTAGGTCGTGGTGCCGTCCCCAATATGACATTGGCTCAAAATGCGCTATTGACCGCCTATCGTCAGAAATTTACCCGTTGGGGCTTGATTAAATTCTCAGATATCCAGACTTTTGCTGAAAAAATTATCAAAAAATTTGGGGTTAAGGCCAGTGGTGCGAACGCAGAAGCCCGTTCTTTATCGGGTGGGAATTTGCAAAAATTTATTGTCGGCCGTGAAATTCTGCAGAATCCAAAATTCCTGATCGTGGCTCAGCCCACATGGGGCGTAGATGTAGGTGCTTCCATGTTTATCCGCCAGACGCTGATCGATCTGTCACGTCAAGGGGTCGGTATTTTGGTGATTTCCGAAGAACTCGAAGAACTGTTTGAGATGAGCGATCGCATTTGTGTACTCGCCAATGGCGAGCTGTCGAATCCAGTTCCAACCCAACAAACCAATGCAGAAAGTATTGGCTTACTCATGTCTGGCATTCAACGCCATGAAGCGACCTCGACCACGGCAGAGGAGCAACACGCGCATGCTTAAGACTTTATTAAAACAACAAATGATCTGGGGAGGATGAGCACATGCATTTACTCGAACCACGTGAACATCCGTCACAACTGATGAAATGGCTGTCACCAGTCATTGCCCTGGTAGCCATGCTGGTCGTTGGCAGTATTTTATTTTTAATGCTGGGGATTAGTCCTGCACAGGCCATGTATGTGTTTTTTGTTGAACCACTGATGACCTCTTATGGCTGGAGCGAGTTGGCCGTTAAAGCAGGTCCTTTGATTCTGATTGCTCTCGGTTTAGCTGTTGGGTTTCGTGCCAAACTGTTCAATATCGGTGCCGAAGGTCAGCTGATCATGGGTGCCATTTTTGGCGGTGGTATCGCACTGCTGTTCCATGAACAGGCAGGTTGGTGGATTTTACCTCTTATGATTTTTATGGGTGCAATTGGCGGTGCCTTATGGGGCGCAATTCCTGCATTACTGAAAACCCATTTTAATGCCGAAGAAACCCTGACCACCTTGATGATGAACTATGTCGCACTGTTTGTATTGCTCTATCTGGTCAATGGTCCTTGGCGTGATTCAGCGGGTATGAATTTTCCGCAAACTGTCATGTTTAGTGAAAGTGCAACCT
This sequence comes from Acinetobacter sp. HA, assembly GCF_000264725.1. Lineage (NCBI taxonomy): Bacteria > Pseudomonadati > Pseudomonadota > Gammaproteobacteria > Moraxellales > Moraxellaceae > Acinetobacter > Acinetobacter sp. HA. The sequence continues at coordinate 62,204 of NZ_AJXD01000012.1, forward strand.
TACCAATGATTCTGGAAGGAACACGGGTTAATGCTTCAATCTTTATCATCGCTGTGGCTGTGCTTCTGTTCTGGCTCTTTATGCGTAAAAGTATGACTGCTTTTAAACTGGAAGTCAGCGGACAGGCACCTTTAGCTGCTAAATATGCTGGTTTCTCATCTTCAAAAGCGATCTGGCTGAGTCTGGTGATTTCCGGAATGATGGCGGGGATTGCCGGGATATGTGAAGTAGCAGGCCCAATCGGCCAGCTGAATCCGAGCCTGTCACCGGGTTATGGCTATGCTGCAATTATTGTCGCTTATCTGGGTCGTCTGAATCCGATTGGTATCGTACTTTCCGGATCATTAATGGCATTGATTTATCTCGGTGGGGAAATGGCACAAATGCAATTACAGCTTCCGGTTGCGATTACCGGGATATTCCAAGGCTTGCTGCTGTTTTTCCTGTTGGGGTCGGATGCCTTGATTGAAAACCGTTACCGCTTTGCCAAAAAACGTGTAGTGCCTGCAGCTGAACCTGCTTCGGCAAATGCTTAACAAGATCGGAGGAAGAACAATATGGCTATAGAAATGACCGCAATTCTGGCCGGCACAATCGCCGCAGCAACGCCTCTAATCTTTGCAGGTTTAGGTGAGTTGGTGTCACAACGTACTGGGGTAATTAATTTAGGCGTAGAAGGCATGATGCTGGTCGGTGCTATTGCCGGTTTTGCCTTTGCTGCCCAATATGAAGCCAGTGTATTTAGTGCCTTATTGATCGGTGGGCTGGCAGGTATGCTGATGGCATTGATCTTTGCTTTCTTCACCTTATCACTTAGTACCAATCAGTCGGCCTGTGGTTTGGCTTTAACTATTTTTGGGCTGGGTATTTCTGCATTTTTAGGTCAGAACTATGTCAGCATGGCTTTACCGGGTTTAAGTAGCTGGAATATACCTGTACTGGCAGATATTCCCTTCATTGGCCCAATCCTGTTTCAGCAAAACTATGTGGTCTATCTGTCCATACTGGCATTTTTTGCTGTGTGGTTTGTACTGGCGAAAACCCGTCTGGGCTTGCTGTTAAAAGCAGTAGGAGAGTCACCTGAAAGTGCACATGCCATGGGTTACCACGTACTGGCTATTCGCTACGGCGCCGTCCTGTTTGGCGGCTTGATGGCAGGTATTGGGGGAGCATTCTTATCCACTGTATATACCCCAATGTGGATTGAAAATATGGTCGCAGGTCGGGGCTGGATTGCAATTGCTCTGGTGGTCTTTGCTGTCTGGAAACCATCCCGACTGATGTTGGGTGCTTATCTGTTCGGTGGTGTGACCATTCTGCAGTTTCATGCACAGGCATTGGGGATCAAAGTACCCAATGAGTTTTTAGCAGCTCTGCCTTATCTGGCGACGATTGTAGTACTAGTCGTGATTTCCCGAGACAAGAAACTTTTGAAGATGAATCTGCCAGCGTCATTAGGCAAAACGTTTGTGCCTTAAACCTATCAATTAAAAAGATGATATAGAACAAAATGAAAATATTAGCAGCAGCCTATGTGCTGACCATGAATAGTCAAAATGAATGCATCAAAAATGGGGCGATATTGATTGAGGGAGACCGAATCAAGGCCATAGGAACCAAGACCGAACTTACCCAAAAGTATCCCAATGTCATCGTACGTGATTATCCTGAAGCCCTATTAATGCCAGGCTTAATCAATACGCACTGTCATTCCGGACTATTAAGAGGCACTGCTGAAGGACTGCCAGTATGGGATTGGCTGGAACAGTTTATTGATCCCATGCATCGTGTGCTTCAACCTGAAGATGCCAAGGCTGCCTCGTACTTGTGTTATGCAGAAGCGTTATTATCCGGTACCACGACCATTGTCGATATGTGGCGTTACATGGATGGTAGTGCAGAAGCAGCTCAACGGCTCGGTATCCGTGCAATCTTGGTACCTTATGTCGCCGAGCACCCTGACCATGACTATTTTGAAACCTTAAAAACGAATGAAGCCCTGATTAATCGTTGGCATCAGCAAAGTCATGGCCAAATTCAGGTCTGGGTGGGCTTAGAACATCTGTTTTATGCTGAACCTCATGCACTCAAACGTATTCAAAGCTTATGCCAGGATTATCAGACCGGTTTTCACACCCATAGCAATGAAAGCCAGTTTGATGTCCAGGAAAACTTGCGCCGTCATCGTGTACGTCCAATCCAGACACTGGAACAGCTGGGTCTTTTAGATATGCCACATACCTTACTTGCACATTGTGTGTGGGCAGATTCTAATGAAATTCGAATTTTGAAAGAACACAATGTTGGAGTTGCCCATAATTCAGTTTCAAACATGAAACTGGCCTCAGGTGCTGCGCCCGTACTGGATATGCTCAAACAGGGGATTGCTGTCGGTTTAGGCACAGATGGAGAAAAGGAAAATAACAATCTGGATATGTTTGAGGAAATGAAGACGGCTTCTTTATTGGCCAAGTTTTCTTCTTTGGATGCAGCAGCCCTAGATGCATGGTCTGTTTGCCAGATGGCCACCTGCTTAGGTGCAAAGGCATTGGGCATGCAGGACCAGATTGGTAGCCTGCAAGTGGGGAAACTAGCTGACATTATTGCTGTAGATATTGCGACCCCACGTATGACGCCGTTGGTGGATGAAGGCCGGTTATTTAATTTATATACTAATCTTGTACATGCTGTTCAGGGACAGGATGTCATTATGACCATGGTTGGCGGTAAAATTGTCACTGAAGGTGGGCAATTGCTGAATGCAGATCTACAAAGTTTAATCGATGAAGTCAATCGGGTTACACCTTTACTATTCAAACGGCGTGATGCATGGATGGCACACAAAGGTAAAGCCATCAATGAATTAAATCGAAATTCAGCTAAGGAAACTGAATAAATACGATCTTAGCAATGAGGTATATTGCAGGCTGTATAAATCAGTAACCCAAATTTAAACCTGTATGCCTATCCTGGTTGCATTGTCCTATTTTAGTGATTTCAAAGATTCCACATATCATGACGACGCTAAGCAGAAATATTCGAGGAGCAGATTATGCTGCCATTTATGTGGTCGGAGATCTGCATGGTTGCTATCGCTTTCTGATGCAAGAATTGGAAAAAATCCGGTTCAATTTTGAGCAAGATTTGCTGATATGTACCGGTGATCTGGTGGATCGAGGCAGTGAAAATCTGGAATGTATTTCTTTATTAGATCAGCCATGGTTCTTGAGCGTCCGCGGCAATCACGAGGAAATGTGCATCAAAGGGCGTAATGATGTATGGATTCAGGATATGCATGCACGAAATGGTGGCGAATGGTTCTATCTGTTGTCCACCGAAAAACAGGATGAACTCAGCGCAATCTTCTCTCAGCTTCCATTGGTCATTGAAATTCAACTTGAAGATAAAAAGATTGGCATTTTGCATGCGGATATTGATATCCATGACTGGAATCAGTTTAAGACAAACATTGCCAAAGGTGAACGAAAAATTCCGGGTTTAACTTCAGCTTATACCAATGCGTTATGGGGGAGAGGCCGTATCCGGCATCATTCCAAGTGCTATGGAACCGTTAAAAACATTGATGAGATCTATTTAGGACATACCATTGTGCAAAGACATACCCAGATTGATAACTGTCACTATATTGATGTCGGTTCCTCTTATACGCAGCAGCTGTGTATCGTCAAAATTAAATGAGGATAAGGGCGGTAGTATAAAAGATCTCCTTACGAAAAAATGAAAAGCCATCAATATGATGGCTTGATTAAACGATTTAATAGGTTTTATAAGGTAAAAACTTGCCAGACAATACGACATTTACCCGGTCACCGTTTGGATTTTCCTCACGCTGAATATCCATGCTGAAGTCAATTGCGCTCATAATGCCATCACCAAATTCTTCATGGATCAGCTCTTTAATCGTCGAACCATATACATTTACAACTTCATACCAGCGGTAAATTAAAGGATCAGTAGGAACACTGGTTGGCAAAGAGCCTTTGTAAGGTACAATTTGCAGCCATGCCACTGCCTCATCACTAAGCTCAAAAATCTGACCAACTTTCTCTGCCTGCTGTTTATTAAATGCCATTTGTCCTAGGCAGGCAGCCGTTACCCATTCTTTAGAAAGACCAATTTCCTTGGCGACATCTGCCCATTTAATTGATTTTAAAACTTTCGCTGAAATGATCATGTCAGTTACTTGTTGACGATGGGTAATCATAAAAATCTCCAGATTATTTTTGAAATACATTTATATGAATTTTCATTAATGCAGTTCTCATGCCAACTAGAGGACCAAATTAGTTTTAAATAGAGCGTAAAAAATTGAATGATTTTTAAGTAATTTATGGCACAGCTTTTGCTTCATTTATAACAAGCATGGCAATGGCGCCATAACAAAATTACCTGTTCTGATATTTAAGGCAATGACGCCTAAGGTTTTAAAGACCTTAGGCGTCTTTTTGTTTAAAAACAGGTCCAGATATTAAAAATGAGGACGATGACATGGCATATCTTGCTCCTGCAGAGTTTGCAAAAAAAGTGGTAGATGCGGGTGAATCCAAATTACATATGGCAACCCGTGATGTATTGATTCGTGCCTTTATGGCAGGTGCGATTTTGGCACTGGCAGCGGTATTTGCCATTACCATAGCCGTGCAAACAGGATCACCACTGATTGGTGCGCTCCTGTTTCCAGTTGGTTTTTGTATGTTGTATTTATTGGGCTATGACCTGTTAACTGGGGTGTTTGTACTTACGCCGCTGGCATGGCTAGATAAACGCCCAGGGGTGACATGGGGACGTATTCTAAAAAACTGGGGCTTGGTGTTTGTAGGGAACTTTACAGGCTGTTTAGTCGTTGCGGTGCTCATGGCAGCGGTTTATACCATGGGTTTTGCAGCGGATCCAAACCCTGTCGGCGTGAAAATTGCGCATATTGGTGAGGAGCGGACATTAGGTTATGCCGAATACGGATTCGCCGGCTGGATGACTATTTTTATCCGTGGCATGCTGTGTAACTGGATGGTGTCATTAGGTGTCATTGGCGCGATGATGTCTACTACGGTGAGTGGCAAATTCATTGCCATGTGGATGCCAATTATGCTGTTCTTTGCCATGGGCTTTGAGCATTCTGTAGTGAACATGTTCCTGTTTCCATTTGCCATGATGATGGGCGGTGACTTCTCGATTGCTGACTACTTCCTATGGAATGAATTGCCGGTTGCTTTGGGTAATCTGGTGGGTGGTTTGGCATTAACAGGTCTGGCACTTTATACCACCCATGTCCGTACTGGTGTTAAAAAAGAATTTTAATATTCACCATTTTATAAAGGGATCGTATAGATCCCTTTTGAGCTTTCAGCATGAAAAAAACATTAAAAGTCAGTATTGGGCAATATTCTACTGCCGGAATTAAACAACAGAACCAGGATTTCCATGGAGTATATCTGCCCGAAGGACATGTGCTGAAACAGAAAGGTATTGCCTGTGTTATAGCGGATGGAATCGGTAGCAGTAATGTCAGTCATCTTGCAGCAGAAACCGCCGTTGGCAGTTTTTTATCTGACTATTATTCTACTTCAGATGCCTGGAGTACACAGACTTCAGCAGAACGGGTGATCCGCGCGACCAATTCATGGCTTTATGCACAGACTCAACAAAGTCAAGGACGTTTTGATAAAGACCGAGGTTATGTCTGTACCTTATCTGCACTGATTTTAAAACAGCAACAAGCCCATATTTTTCATGTTGGTGATAGTCGTATTTACCGCATTCGCGATCATGAAATTGAATTACTGACCCATGATCATCGTGTCTGGTTGTCATCCAGAGAGCATTATCTCAGCCGAGCCTTAGGTGCAGATTATCGTATTGAAATTGATTATCGAAATATTGAGCTCAAAGAAAAAGATATTTTTTTACTGATGACCGATGGGGTCTATGAATTTGTCACAGATCAACAATTATTAGATTTAACTTTAATAGATGCAGATTTAAATCAACTTGCCAAAGCATTAGTTGAAAAAGCCTTAGAACAGGGCAGTGATGATAACTTAAGTCTCCAGGTGATCCGTGTAGAACAGCTGCCTGAACTGAATCAGTTTCATATTCAGCAGGATTATGTATTTCCACAACAGCTCAGTAAAGGTGAAGTTTTTGAAGGTTATGTGATTGATAAGATTTTGCACCAAAATCATCGCAGTTGCCTGTATTTGGCACACGATACTCAGCAGCAGCCTTTGGTCATAAAAACTTTGGGAGTAGATTTACAGCAAGATAAGCATGCCGTAGAGCAGTTTCAACTCGAAGATTGGGTATCGAAACGTCTGAAACATGACAACCTGATGCAGTGTTATCCACATAACACAGAGAAACAATATTTATTCCAATGTTATGAATATTTGCAGGGTGAAACCTTGGCCCAATGGCTGCATCGCCAGGAAAAGCCTTTAAATCTCGATGAGATTTTACCAATTTTGCAACAAACGGCCTTGGCTTTAAATGCGATGCATCGGCTGGAGATGCTGCATCAGGATATACGGCCAAAGAACATCATGGTTTTAAATGCAGAAAATGCCATGAAAATTAAACTGATTGATTATGGTTCAACAGCAGTAAGAGGTCTGGTCGAAATTAATCCTAAAAATGCGAATCGACCCCTCGGAACCTTGGCATTTATGGCACCGGAGTATTTTATTGATCATTCGCCATCTGTACATTCAGACCAATTTTCTTTGGCGGTAATGGCCTATTATTTACTCACCAAACAATTACCTTATGGGACAGATTTAGCTCGCTGTAACAGCTTAAAGCAGCTTAAAAAAGTTCAATATCATTCCATCAGGAAATATCGGCCTGATTTACCTATATGGTTAGATAAAATTTTAGGCCAAGCGCTGAGTATTGAACCGACACATCGTTTTGAGGCCTTGTCTGAACTCATTCATAATCTAACGCATCCTTCCAAAGAATTATTAAACTCTAAACCACCAGCAATCATTGAACGTGATCCTTTACGTTTTTGGCAAATGAGTTGCGCCGTATTAGGGCTATTATTTTTACTGAGTATTGCATGGCCATTTATTTGAAAAGACAGGATCAAACCATGCTTAAAATTGAAGGTACATAGATAAGTTTTTATTCAAACTAGACCATGAGATTGAATGTCAAAAGCGCAGCAATCAATCAACAACCAGATAAAACAAGAACCCTATAGTTGTCATTTGAATAGACTTCTAAGATAAGCAGATAACAACAAAAAAAGCAGGGAACCAAAATGTCTGCTCAAATTTTATCGTCTATCCTGAGTACTGCCATAATATTGGCATTCGCTGGATGTACATCGTCATCCAAGTCTCCGATTACAGACAGTTATGGTTCTCAACCTGAGCTGCCTGAACCCAAATCCAGTTTGTTCCCTGTCGTTAATATCGCACCAGCCAAAGGTTGGCCGGTAAATACCATGCCTACACCGGCTGCGGGATTAAAAGTGCAGGCATTTGCCAAAGGTCTTCAGCATCCACGTTGGCTCTATGTTCTGCCGAATGGAGATGTATTGGTGGCGGAAACCGATGCGCCGCCCAAGCCTGAAGATAGTCAGGGGATTAAGGGTAAAATCATGAAAGTGGTCATGAAAAGGGCGGGATCTTCTCATCCAAGTCCTAACCGTATTAGTCTACTTCGTGATAATAACCATGACGGCGTTGCTGATCAGAAAACAGTATTTTTGCAGAATTTAAACTCACCATTTGGCATGACCCTAGTTGGAAATACACTATATGTAGCGAATACAGATGCTTTAGTAGGTTTTCCTTATCAGCCAGGTATCACTCAAATCGAAGAAAGTGGTCGCAAAGTATTGGCTTTACCGGCAGGTCCCTTAAACCATCATTGGACCAAAAACGTGATTGCCAATCCTGAAGGAACCAAACTCTACATTACAGTTGGCTCCAACAGTAATGTAGCTGAAAATGGCCTAGACCAAGAAAAAGGACGAGCTCTGATCATGGAATTTGATATGGCCAGTTCTAAGGCACGTCCATTTGCAACTGGCTTACGTAATCCTAATGGTATGGATTGGCAGCCTCAAAGTGGAGCATTATGGACGGTAGTCAATGAGCGGGATGAAATCGGGAATGATTTGGTACCTGACTATATGACCTCAGTGAAAGACGGCGCTTTTTATGGCTGGCCTTATAGTTATTATGGTCAGCATGTAGATAAACGGGTAAAGCCGCAAAATCCCGGACTGGTAGCACGGGCGATTAAACCGGATTATGCATTGGGCAACCACACGGCATCATTAGGTTTGAGTTTTTATAAAGCTGAGTTAATGCCTCAATATCGCGGTGGTGCACTAATTGGTCAGCATGGTTCTTGGAACAGAAAACCACATAGTGGCTATAAAGTAATTTTTGTACCATTTAGTAATGGTCAGCCTTCCGGTACCCCACAAGATGTCCTGACAGGCTTTTTAAGCAAAAATGGAGAGGCATTAGGAAGGCCAGTGGGTGTAACAGTAGACTTATCAGGCGCAATATTGGTTGCTGATGATGTAGGAGATACGATTTGGCGTGTGTCACCAGATGAACAGGTCCGTTAATCAGCAAGAAAAGGGATAGGGATGTTTATATTCAAAAACTTAGATACCAGTATGCTATAGTTTTACTTGAGACAATATTACAAAAAAAATAAAAGCCTTATAGTCTCTCCCAAAACTATAAGGCTTAGCGGCTGTAGTCTCTTTTTTTTATCACTTACTATCCCGGTAAGTTCGCTGTCTTGGCGACTTTATTATCGTTATAATGCGATTATTATCAGCTTTCCTTGCTGACTCTTTATGTGAAATATAATGTCAAAAATTTTGACGATAGAAAATAGGGTAATTACTCTAATTTGTGTAAGCAATTTCCTACAAAAAATAACACTTTTACACAAAATAAAACCTTATATGAAGATCCTTGTATATATATTCATTTCCAATGCACCTAAATCAAAGTATCTTAATGATTTTTATTAAAAAATAATTAATACGTTATATACCCTTTAGGTATCATTGCTTGACCAAATGACTATAATTAACCTCTCCTAAGAAGCTAATTTAACAAATTAATAGCAATCTATATTCTCCATCATTTTCAACAGGAGCTCTATGCACACAGGGTAAAACTTGCTGTGCTGGATGATCAACAGCGAGTCGCCAGAGATTTCCCGTGCCTAAATTGACAGGCTTTACATCAGCTTTAGCCCGATAATGCAGATCGAAGAAATATTCTTCCAGAAACGTCTCAAACTCAGTTTCTGGTCCGTCATGTAACTGCTTGAGTTGTTCCCTGATTTCAGGAATCAAGATTTTTTGCTCAACCTGGTTATTGGGCAAAATCTCGCTTGCAGCACCGTGATAGATGCATAAAAATGTATCCGTTTCGATAGGGGAGCGATCCACATGGTAGGAATAGACATCGGTCGAAATAAAATCAAACTCATCATCCCGTTCGTAGGATTTCAGCAAATTCAGGCAAGGGGAAGCGCCGTAGTCAGTCAGTAGCTGCATATCTTTTAATATGATTTCTCTAGCCACATGACCCTGTTCAGAAAGCTGAAGCGCCAAAAGATCTTCAACAGAAACTTCAGTCATATTTCCTTTTAAATCTAGTTTAGCGACGATTTCTTTAAAATCACCAGACAAATTTCTAAACCAGCAGATGGCATTCGCCTCGCCCAGAAAATCCGAATATACGAGTTCAGAAAAAGTTGAAACCACTCGAACTTGAGGATTGCTAGAAAAGGTATTGGTCATTTCAGAATGAAGTCGCTATTTATAAATCGTGCTCAATAATACACTTTGATGTTTAGAAATGAATAATGATCGGCAACATAAACTAGAATCTTAATTTCCTTATTGGAGTATAGATCATTATTTATACACTCCACTCATTAAGATGAATTTAACTCATCTTTTACTGAATTTATATCGTTTTACTCATGTTTGGATTCACGCTTAAATACAGCCATACAGAAATTTACTTTTTTTATAAAAATTTAGGTGGCATATCTCCATGAGTACAGCATTCCAATGTTCAATTAAACGTATTCGTTTTGATGAGAACTATGAACCAGCAAACAATACACGTTTAACCACCAACTTTGCCAATCTGGCGCGTGGTGAAAGCCGTCAGGAGAATCTTCGTCGTACACTCGCGATGATTAACAACCGCTTTAACAGCTTGGCGACTGCCGATAATCCTAGAGGTGATCGTTATTCACTGGAGATCGATATCATCTCTGCTGAAATTGATATTGAGGGCAATGGTCAAACCTTTCCATTTATTGAAACCTTGAAAAGTACTGTTATCGACCATCATACCAATGAACGCATTGAAGGCATGATCGGGAATAGCTTCTCATCTTATGTACGTGATTATGACTTCAGTCTGGTATTGCCATCACTCGGTTGCAAGGCCAATGAAAAACCTAAAGACTTTGGTGACCTGCACGGCAAGCTGTACCAGCATCTTGTGAATTCAGAAGTCTTTAAAGCTGAATTTAATAAACAGCCTGTGATTTGTCTGAGTGTTTCAACCACGAAAACCTACTACCGCAGTGCCAATGTGCATCCTGTTCTAGGCGTGGAATACACCAATGATGACTACTCACGTACTGATGAATATTTCAAAAAAATGGGCTTAAGTGTTCGCTACTTTAAACCTGAAAATGGCAATGCGCCCTTGGCATTCTATTTTGCGGGCGACTTGCTGCATGATTACACCGATTTTGAATTGATCAGTGCGATTAGCACCATGGAAAGCTTCCAGAAAATCTATCGTCCTGAAATTTACAACACCAATTCACCTGCAGGTGTGGTGTATCAGCCTAGCTTGAGCTATGGCGACTATTCATTGACTCGCATTGTCTATGACCGTGTTGAACGTGGGGAACTAGCAGTCAAACAAGGTAAATGGACAGAGGAAAACTTCATTAAGCCGTATAAAGACATTCTGGATGAATGGGCTGCCAATTTTAAAGTAGCAACGGCTCAGCAAGACAACGTTGCCTGATAGATCACATATATAAACGAATTTAGAGAAAGAAGATTAGACATGGCACTTTTACAACCTGAAAAGTTACTCCCGACCTCTACAGCAGGCAGCTTGCCAAAACCGTCATGGCTGGCAGAACCTGAAAAGCTTTGGTCAGCCTGGAAACTCGAAGGTGCAGAATTACTAGAAGCGAAACGTGATGCACTGAAACTGTCTTTGCATGAACAAGTCCATGCCGGCATTGATATTGTCAGTGATGGTGAACAGACCCGTCAGCACTTTGTGACCACGTTTATTGAGCATCTTGAAGGGGTGGATTTTGAGAAACGTGAAACCATGCGTATCCGTAACCGTTATGATGCCAGCGTACCTTCAGTAGTCGGTGAAGTTTCCCGTAAAAAAGCAGTGTTTGTGGATGATGCGAAATTCCTGCGTAGCCAAACCACGCAGCCAATCAAATGGGCGCTGCCAGGTCCAATGACCATGATTGATACGCTGTACGATGGTCACTACAAGAGCCGTGAAAAACTAGCATGGGAATTTGCCAAAATTCTGAACCAGGAAGCACTTGAATTAGAGGCAGCAGGGGTCGATATCATTCAGTTTGATGAGCCAGCATTCAATGTGTTTTTTGATGAAGTGAATGACTGGGGCGTCGCGACTTTAGAGCGTGCGCTTGAAGGTCTGCAATGTGAAACTGCGGTACACATTTGTTATGGTTATGGCATTAAAGCCAATACCGATTGGAAAAAGACCCTCGGTAATGAATGGCGTCAGTACGAAGCAGCCTTCCCTAAACTGCAACAATCTAAAATTGATATCGTGTCACTCGAGTGTCAAAACTCGCGTGTACCGATGGATCTGATTGAGCTGATTCGGGGTAAAAAAGTCATGGTCGGTGCGATTGATGTTGCAACCAATCAAATCGAAACGCCTGAAGAAGTAGCTAATACACTGCGTAAAGCCTTGCAATTTGTGGATGCAGACAAATTGTATCCATCAACCAACTGCGGGATGACACCGTTGTCTCGTCAAGTGGCTCGGGGCAAACTCGAAGCACTAAGTGCAGGGGCAGCGATTGTTCGTCAAGAGCTGGGCGCTTAGCACGAAATGGTCTTCACCAGAGGAGGGTAAATGATCCATAAATTATTTGCCTGACTTTGAGTAAAGGCAGGTTACATATACATTTGAGACAAAAGAGATGATTGAAGCAACTGACTTTAGAAATGCAATGTCCTTATTAACCACGGCTGTAAATGTGATTACGACCGAAGGTATAGCAGGAACACATGGCTTTACCGCATCTGCCGTTTGTAGTGTGACGGATACACCGCCGACATTACTGGTTTGTATGAATCAATCTTCTCGCTCGCATGCACATTTTATGAGAAATAACGTGCTTGCAGTCAACGTACTCAGTACGCAGCATGAATACATCTCCAATACATTTGCATCTAGTAAGTTCAGCTCAGAAGAGCGATTTAAGATAGGCGAGTGGACAACTCTTAAGACAGGTGCTCCAATTTTAGAAGATGCTTTGGTGAGCTTTGATTGCCAGATTGAAGACATTCAAAATGTCGGCACACACAGTATTTTTTTATGTCGAGTCATCGCGATTAGACGCAGTCAGCAAGAGGAAAGCCTAGTGTACTTCAACCGCGCATATCATCAGGTTGGTCAACTAGAAACTGCGTAAATGTTCATTACTTTAATATTGAATTCTTTTAAAGTGTGTAGTCGAGACCAAAATCCTCAGCCTGGTTTATAAAAATTAGGCTAATCAAAGTTTAGTAATTTGATTTTTAGCTTTAATTTCTTCGGAAAATTTCAAAATTAACTTTGATGAACATAAATATTGGAATTACATATTTAACTGACGTCTACCTAAAGTCTGCTGCACACTTTTTTAGTTTTTTAGCTAAAAGGGTTCAAGATTCAGTTTCATTCAGAATAGGAAATTAATTTTTTAGTTTCTTTTACTACTAGATTTTAAAATATCTATTTTATCGTAATCTTGAATCAGTACGCCTTTATCTACTAAAAGCTCTTTTATCCTGTTGTTTTAATAAAATACTTTATACTGCTAGATGAAAGCATTTTATGACGTGCAGGACAGCTCATGCGTTTCCTCCAATCTATAAGAACAGCACTTCAGTCCCGACTTTATTTCTTTATTATCTTTCCATCTATCCTGATTTGGTATTTTATTTTCTATTCAGCGACTCCTTTAAGCTGGTCTACCTGCATTTTGATGAGCTGGAACATTACCATTTATGCTTACTTACTTTTTACTATCAAAAAGCTCTGGCACATAGACCATCACCATATCTTGCAACGTGCCATACAACAGGATGCCAGCAAATGGGTCATTCTGGTGCTCGTCATCATCACTTTAGTGATGTGTTTTATTGCCATAATTATTGAAATTCATCATTTACCTAAAGATGCTGCCATCAGAACCGGCCATTTAGGGCTATCCATCCTGACTATTATTTCGGCCTGGTTCCTGATGCATACCATTTTTGCGATTCATTATGCCCATGACTTTTATTTAGCCCTTGAAAAGCATAAACATGGCGGACTGGCTTTTCCAAGTACGCCAAATCCAACCTATCCCGATTTTCTGTATTTTAGCTATATTATTGGCACTTCTGCGCAAACGGCCGATGTATCAATTACCCGCCAACCCATGAGAGTACTCAATACTTTACATTTGCTTCTGGCCTATGGATTCAATACCACGATTTTGGCCATCGCTATTAATGTAACAGCAACCTTTATCAGTACTTGAACACACAGCATTTAATAATAAATAAACTGTAGTGCCAAGACTGTGACTTGTAAATTTCTCAGATGTTCAAATGAGTGCAATTGGAAAAATGCAATCCATGCAATAAAAATTGGTAAATCAGAGCGCTCACCCATTCATGAGCTGTTCTGAACAAGAGTTTATTAAATAAAGATTTGTTTCTTCAGGCGAAATAAATATACGATCATGATATTGAGAACAAAAAAGAGACTATACCGTGCGTCATTCTTATCATCTTGAAAAACATTATTTTGAACGGGCGGGCTGGTTGCGCGCAGCTGTACTCGGGGCAAATGACGGAATTATTTCTGTCACCAGTCTGGTGGTGGGAATGGCAGCCAGTGGCGCGTCCTCACATATCTTGTTGGTGACTTGTGTAGCCGGATTAATTTCCGGAGCTGCGTCGATGGCTGCTGGAGAATATATCTCGGTCAAATCCCAGCAGGATATTGAAAAGAATGATCTGAATATGGAGGCACGTGAGCTTAAACGTCATCCAGAACATGAACTGAAAGAACTGGAAAATATTTATATCCAGCGTGGCTTAACCCCTGAGGTGGCCCAGCAAGTTGCCTTGCAGCTCACCGCACACAATGCTTTAGACGCACATGCCCGCGATGAAATTGGTATATCAGAAAACACTTCGGCTCAGCCTTTTCGGGCTGCATTTTCGTCCGCTATCGCTTTTACTATAGGCTCACTATTTCCTCTACTTTCTATTTTGTTACTGCCTGAACAGTACCTGGATAAAGGCGTGATGCTGATCGGTGTGCTTAGCCTCGGGATTATGGGCGCACTGGCAAGTTATACGGGAGGGGTGAGTATCTGGAAAGGTTCGGCTCGAGTCATGCTTTGGGGGGTGATTGCTATGCTATTTAGCTCCTGGATTGGTTCATTATTTAATGTGGCTGTAGCTTAAATATACTCAGGATGTGCTTTTCAAATTCGCACTAGCCAGGGAAACATCCTTTTTAAAATAATAAGTCTAAACAAGGTTGGAACAGTAGCATTGAAAATTTTATGAAGTTCGCAAAGAAAGTATTTTAAGTCATTTTTAAGCTTCAGATTTTAGGCTAAAGCATCTTAAAGTCTTTGAACTAAAAAAATGCTTAAGCTGCCTTCTTTTCCCGGTCTACGCCAGATCAAACCCATCAGCCTTGCACGCTTCAACCTGTTACTCGCCATTTGGCTGGGACTGGTCTTAAACTTTGCTTTCTATCAGAAAATCCATCAACTGACGCCCTATACCAATCTCAAGGCAGGCGCATTATTGGCGGCTACAGTCCTGGTGATTATCGGCTTGTACAATCTGATCTTGCAGTGGCTAAACTGGAAATGGAATGCCAAGATACTAGCCAGTGTGCTGATCATTCTGGGTGGTTTTAGTGCTTATTTTGTCAATAGTCTGGGTGTGGTGATTACCCCGGACCAGATCCAGAATATGCTGCAGACCGATACCCGGGAAGTCCATGATCTCTGGTCAATACGGCTGGTGATCTGGACGCTGGTCTTTGTGGTTTTTCCGCTGTGTATTGTCTGGATGCTAAAAATTCAGCCTGCATCTTTTGGGCGTCAATTGTGGCATAAAAGCCTGAGCAGTCTGCTTTCTGCCGGATTGATTCTAGGACTGTTATTCTGTTTTTATGTCGATTATGCAGCAATCTTCCGCGAGCACCGCGATCTAAAGGGCATGATTTCCCCGCAAAACAGCATTGCGTCCACCGTATCTTATTATAAAAAGAAAGCACCTAAAGCCAATTTGCCTTTAATCACTTATGGTGAAGATGCCCATCTGCTACAGCAGGCTCAAATGCAGAAGCAACCCAAATTGATGGTGCTGGTGGTCGGGGAGACTGCACGTGCCGAGAGTTTTGCGTTAAATGGCTATGCGCGTAATACCAATCCTGAACTGGGCAAATTGGCAGTAATTAATTTTAGTCAGGTCAGTTCCTGTGGTACAGCAACTGCCGTTTCAGTTCCGTGTATGTTTTCAGGCATGTCCCGTCAGAATTATGACGAACAGTTAGCCAGCCACCGTGAAGGTTTACTGGATATCGCTCAGCGTGCCGGTTATCAGGTGACCTGGATCGACAATAATTCTGGCTGTAAAGGAGCTTGTGACCGGGTGCAGCAATACCAGATTCCTGCACCACTGAAACAGAAGTGGTGTGATGCTGCTGGGGAATGTTTTGATGAAATTCTGGTGGATAGCCTGAAAGATTATCTGGCACATCTGGACAAAAATAATTTGAAACCGCAGTTAATCGTGTTACATCAGATGGGCAGTCATGGCCCCGCATATTTCAAGCGTTCCAAAGCGCCGTATCAGCCGTTCCAGCCGACCTGTAACAGCAATGCCATTCAGGGCTGTAGCGCTGAAGAATTAAAGAACAGCTATGATAATTCGATTGTCTATACAGATCATGTGCTCGCTCAAATTGTCGAGACTCTAAAACAGCAAAGCCAGTATCAGACCGGTTTTTGGTATCTGTCTGATCACGGAGAATCGACCGGAGAGCATGGTTTATATCTGCATGGCGCACCTTATAGTATGGCACCGACCCAGCAAACCCATGTTCCGATGCTGATGTGGTTTTCGCAGGACTGGATGCAGCAAAATGCCCAGCAGGTGAGCTGTCTCAAAGCACAGACCAAACAGGCGCGCAGTCAGGATCATCTTTTCCCAAGCTTATTAAGCCTGCTGGATATAAAAACGCAAGTGACTGAAGCTAAAAATGATATGCTTGCACAATGCTCATCATCATTAAAGAACAGAGCTTGAAATGCATAAAATACTGATTATTGAAGACGACTTTATGATTGCCGAGTCGACTGAAACCTTGCTCAAGCTGCATCAATTTGATGTGCATTGGGTCAACAATGGCCTGGATGGTTTAAAGCAGTTACAACAGCAGGCCTATGATATTGCCCTGCTGGATCTGGGCCTGCCGATGATGGATGGCATGCAGGTACTCAAACATATCCGGCAGAAGTTCCCTAATTTGCCGGTGCTGATTATCTCTGCCCGGGATCAGTTACAGAACCGGGTCGATGGGCTAAATCAGGGGGCAGATGATTACTTGATTAAACCCTATGAATTTGATGAACTGCTGGCCCGTATTCATGCTTTGATCCGACGCAGTAGTCCCCCAAATACCGGGGCAGAGAGCCATAAAAAGTTATCACACAGTGGTCTGGAATTGGATCTGGAGCAGCATATCGCATGCTTTAACAGTCAGCCGATCGAGTTGTCTAATCGGGAATGGTCCATTCTCACTGCATTACTCACTCATCCCAGCAAAATTTTTTCTAAAAATGATCTAGAAGACAAGCTTTATGACTTCGATAGTGATGTCAGCAGTAATACCGTTGAAGTGTATGTGCATCATCTGCGGGCGAAATTAGGCAAAGACTTCATCCGCACCATACGTGGGCTAGGGTATCGCTTAGGATGAGCGCCATGCAAAAACGTTATTCCTTGCAAAAACGTCTGGTTATTTATATTTCATTATTTAGCCTGGTATTAGGCTGTGTGCTGATCTTTTCAGCATACCGGATTGCACTCGAAGAAATTAATGAAGTACTGGATAAACAGATGCAAAGTCTGGCAGAGCGCATTGCAGAAAATCATCCGCGACCGCTACAAAGCCAAATTGATCTGGAAAAACAGTACAGTGAAGAAGATCTGTTTGTAGATATCTGGTCTTACGCAGAGACAGCTACTCCCTTGCATCCACAGAATGTGCTGGTTGCACCGGTCAAAAAAGCAGGTTTTTACAAGCATCAAACGCCGTATGGAACCTGGCTCACCTATATCATTCCAAGTGACCAGTTGCAGATTCAGGTGAGTCAGCAGCAAAATGTCCGGCAGGAGCTGGCGCTGGAACTGGCCGGCAATATGTTTCTGCCTTATGTGCTTTTCTTACCTTTTGCTGTGTTCGGTTTAGGCTGGATGATCCGGAAAAATTTTCAGCCGCTGCATGATTTTAAAACGGAACTGGCCAGCCGTAAGGCGCAAGAATTAAAGCCGATTGAAATGAAAGATTATCCCCTGGAGCTAGAACCGACTATTCAGGAAATGAATCATCTGTTTGGACGAATTTCTCTGGCTCAACAGGAACAACGTCAATTTGTCGCGGATTCTGCCCATGAATTACGTACACCATTGACCGCACTCAACTTGCAGCTGCAAATTTTATTGCAGCATTTTCCGCAGAGCGACTCGCTTCATAATCTGAGTCAGGGTGTTTTGCGCATGCAGCATCTGGTCAACCAGTTATTGAGTTTGGCCAAACAGGATGCTTCCGACAGCTTAACCGAGCCGGCACAAATGCTTTCGCTCAATCAGATGACCGTGGCCTGCATTGAGCAGATGATTCAGCTGGCCTTACAGAAAGAGATTGATCTGGGCGTAGAACAGCAACAGGAATTGCGAATTCAAGGACAAGCTTCGACCTTGCACTCGATTATTTATAATTTAATTGATAACGCGATTAAATACACTCCGAAAGGCGGCGTGATTAATGTATCGATTTTTCAGCAAGGCCAGCAGGCGATTTTACAGATTGAAGATAGTGGAGCCGGGATTGATCCTACACAATTCGCCCAGATCCGGCAGCGTTTCTACCGGATTCATAACCATGCCGAAATTGGCAGTGGTTTGGGTTTGTCGATTGTCGATAAAGCCACCGAGCGCTTGAGTGGAACGCTAGAATTTTCGCAAAGTAGCAGTCTGGATGGTCTGTGTGTACAGGTTAAATTTCCTGTGGTCGAAGCCTAAGTGGATAGGCTTTGGTTTTTAGGCATTAAGGCTGTCTGATGTTCATATGCATGGGGTGATTTGCCAGTGGCATTTTGTGGCTAAACAGTGCATAGCCAATGACATTCATGCACCAGATCATCCAGCCAGTCCACAGGTTATGACTCAGAAAATGCGCACCGCGCATCATTTGTGCCCAGCCCATGGCGAAGCCTAAAATCAGTGCCGCGATCAGGAAAAAATAAGCCCGCTTGCGGTTAGCAATCCGATAGACAAAATAGCCAGCCATCAAGGCAAAACCGCTGGATGCATGTCCTCCGGGAAAACAGTGTCCGGCAGTGGCACTCAAATCCCACAAAATACCATCATGGGTAGGAATAATCATATCCCAGGGACAGGCATGCGCCGACTGGGATTTTAAAATACCAATTGAGGCCGTGGTCAGCACCACCATGCTAAAGAAATAGCCAAATTCCCAGCGCCGTTGATGCCAGTTCTGCCATTTCAGTGAAACTAGCCAGCCGGCTAACAATGTTATGTACACCAGAATCAGCAGATTTTTGACATAGTGGTGATTGAGCTCGGCCAGTGCCCAGTGTTGCCGCAGGGGAAATTGTCCCTGATCATCAATGAACGGATAGATCAGCTGTAAATCAACCCTCCCAGCTACATCAAAAAAATTCCAGAGCATCAAAAAACTGAAAATCAGCAGCAATGTTTGTGTTAGTAAAAACCGGGAATGCTCGAATATCATTTTAAATCTTCCATTTTTCTTGCTGTAGCAGGCGCGTGGTCAAATCAAATGACCCGCTAAAATAAGACCCCAGGTCACGGTAATTAAACTGAGTGCTACAAACTGGGCGGCGCTGCCCATATCCTTGGCATTTTTAGACAGTTCATGCTGCTCCATGGAAATACGGTCTACCACCGCCTCAATCGCCGAGTTAAGCAGTTCAACGATTAGCGCCAACAGACACACGGCCACCATCAGTGCTTGCTCAACCCGGCTCACCGGCATGACAAAGCTCAGAGGAATCAAAATCAGATTGATGAGCAGGATTTGCCTGAAGGCCGCTTCATTTTGAAAGGCTGTTTTAAAGCCGGCCACGGAATAACGAGTCGCATTCAGAATACGCTGCATTCCCGAGGTGCTTTTATAGGGTGAACGGTAGGAAGACATAGCTGTCATGAGTCAATAAAAGGAAACTCTAACTTAAGATTTCGTGCTTAAAACTCTCTTAAAAAAATGGCCTCTATGTGTTTTTTAATAAAAATAATATTTAAATTTATATGCAGAATTAAGATTTTTTTAAGTTTGGAGTTTTATCTTAAGTATTAAGTTATTTTTCGTGATGTGATCCACATGACCTGCGGCAGATTTGATCTCAAATCATTCTGTTAAGAACAAGAGAAAGTATTTATGCCTAATTTAACTGCAACAATTATGGATGCTACTTCTGGTATTGGTCAGGCTATTGCAAAGGTTCTGGGCCAAAACGGGGTCAATCTGGTTCTTGTTGGGCAGAATCAACAGATTCTGCAAAGAGTACATGACAATATAGCCCAATGTTATCCACAGCTACAACTGGATTTAATTCATTGCAACTTTGCCGATCAGCAAAGCAGAGAAGAGCTGGTAAAAGCTCTTGCTACGCTGAATAAACCCATTCACTACTACATTAATAACATCAGTATCAGTGATTTCAAGCTATTTACACAGCAGTCGCAAGAAATCATGGAACAAATAATGCTGATTAATGCAGTTTATCCAATGCAGCTGATACAAAAGATCCTGCCATTGATATCTATCAGTCCGCCTGGCCAGGTCATTAATGTGGGTTCAACCTTTGGCAGTATTGGCTATCCTGGATATGCTAGTTATTGTGCCAGCCAATTTGCCCTGCGTGGTGCAACCGAAGCACTAGCCCGTGAATACAGCAAAAGTTCAATCAGATTCAGATACTTTTCATTACGGGTTACCGAAACCAATATTCATCATTCAAATGCAATAGAAATGAATATCAGACTGGGAAAAAATATTGACAGTCCCGAATTTGTTGCTGAAGAACTGTATTGGTTTTTACATCGGGATTGTCAGTCGTATCAGGTCGGCTATCCTGAAAAATTTCGATAGCTGTTAACCAGATTTTACCAGATTTAATATCAGCATCGATTAATAGAGAGTTACCAACGATTTGTGAATGTGCAGAAAAAGTTGCTAGTTTCTAACTGTGATTCACAGACTAAAGAAGCAGGATAGTAATATAGTTCCCTTAGAGTGGCAGGTATCAATCCCTCCTTGGATACCTGCTTTTTTTTTAGAAAAATACTCAAAAATAAAGCTGCAAATTACAAGTCTTCCAAGTAGAAGATAGCTGAAGCTATGATTAGTTGTATTGGATTTCACTTATATATTGATCCGAAGTCCACTTCATACTTTAATATTTATATCAATTTAACTCTAAACAAAAATATTCTTTTTATTGACCAGTTAACTCTTAAAATTAAAAAACATTCAAAAATTAAAATGCCGGCATTGAGCCAGCATTTTAATTTAAGTGAACTCTTTAACCGGCTATAACACCGCCATCATTACGCGTAATCACAACAGTTGCTGAACGTGGACGTGCGGTCTTGTTCGAACGATCTGATTGACTTGCAGGCCAGTTACTGGTTGGAGCATCAAAGGTTTTAGAATCTTCACCCGGATGCTGTACATTGATGAAAATGGCCTTATAGTCCGGTGTCATGGTTACCCCTGTGATTTCACACTCTTTTGGACCAGTCAGGAAGCGACGTAAATTTTCATTGGTCACTTGGGCACCCGCAATCGTCGCTTGACCATTAGAGGTTGTTGCTGGACCACCATCACCTACTTGTCCAGGCAGGGCAGCCAGCATCATACAGTTAGTGGTATCTGTATAAGCGCCGTCGTCTGTCTGAATCCAGAGTACGCCACGAGGATCAAACCACATACCGTCTGGTGAAGACAGATCATTATTATCATTTAAGCCTGACAGGTTGATATTGGCATCCATAGATGCTTCAGCACCGAACAGGTAGATATCCCATTCAAAGCTTTCTGATGCAGCGTTTTCTTCCTTAAAGCGAATAATATGGCCATTCACATTACCTTTACCGCCTTCAGGATCTGAGTAATTACGTGGATTGGCAGCATCAACAGGTTGCGCCGAGTTATTGCCACGATTACTGTTATTAGTCAGGGTAACGTAGACTTCACCATTCTCCGGGTTAACGGCTACCCATTCAGGACGGTCCATCTTCGTTGCACCAACGGCATCGCCTGCCAAACGTGCAAAAGTTAATACATCCGCATCAGAGCTAAAAGGATATACCGCATTTTCTGCAGTTAAACCATTTTTACCGTGAGCAAGTTCAATCCATTGACCAGTTCCATCTGCATTGAACTTGGCAACATAGAACTTACCGTTATTCATATATTTGTCACCAGCACGGTAGCCGGTATTGATATCTTTTGGATCCCATTTTGCATCAGAGACAAATTTGTAAATGTATTCACCACGTGAGTCATCGCCCATGTAGAAGGCAAACTGTTCACCTTCAATCGCACGGCTAGCACGACAGTCTTCGTGAGCGAAACGGCCCAGTGCAGTACGTTTTACCGGATTCGCACTGTTATCAAATGGGTCAATTTCAACAATCCAGCCAAAGGTATTTGGTGCATTACGATAGTCTTGACTTGCAGATGCTTTGGTTACGTTAGCTGACCAGCGGTCATACATATCTTGTGATTCAACTCCAGCCTGAGATGTTTCCCATGCATAACGTGAAGATTTATCTAAATAAACAATACGGTCTTGATCATCGCGTTCCGGAACTTTTTGTCCTTGTGCATCTAGAACATAAACAATACTATTTTTCTCATCACGTTTAACTGTACCATCGGCATTTTTTTCAGTTTGATATGAAATATCTAAGCCTAAGCCATAACGCTTAAGTGCAGTTTTCTCAGCTTCGCTACGATCTGCATATTGGTCTGTACCTGAACGCTGGAAATAACCAATAAAGTTTTCCTCGGCAGTTAAATAAGTGCCCCATGGTGTATAACCATTACCACAGTTATTGTGTGTACCACGAGTCTGACGACCGGTAGGAGAGAAAGCAGTGCGGACTAATGGAGAGTTTGTCACCGGCCCAGAAAAATCCATCACTGTTGAAGCCGTAATACGGCGGTTAAATGGTGAGGATTTAACGATTTCTACCGCTTGAGTTTCGGTATTTTTCTTAATATGCATAATTGAAACACCATGTGCATTCACTTCACGGATGACTTCATCTTCTGGACGACGACCATCAACTTTTGTTGGTCCTTGAGGATGTAAAAAAGTTTGATTGATATATTCATGGTTCATCACCAGCAGGCCATGCTCAGATGCATTCTCGTCATAACGGCCAGTCTTAGTGCTTAAACCAAAATAGCTCATACCATCGTGGCAGTCACCAGAACGGAACTGAAAGCTTGGGCCGTTCGGAATATTGTTATCGTCCCAGTCAGAGTAGATAGGATGAATTGAGTCACCCATTGCATATAGGACAGTGGCTGTATAGCCTTCAGGAACCGTAACCCAGTCATCTAGGTTTTTTTTCACTGGGCTAAAACTTAATTTTTCTGGACGAGCATTGTTGTCTGTTGGCGGATTCGGATTGCTCTCATCGTCCCCAATATTGCCATTATCATTGTCATCGCTACACGCAGTCAGGCTAGAAGCCAGTGCCAATGCTGCAGCCCCACTTGCAGTCTTTGCAATCAAGTCACGACGTGACATAGATTGTTCTAGAATATCCCGAAAATGATGATTATCTGAAGTGTTATTGTCCAGTTCCTGATTTTCATCATAAGGTAGGTAATCTGTCATTGTTTTATTCCCACAAATAAGGTTTGGTTGTTTTAAAGTCAGAAATAAACTAGCAGTTAAATATGACTAAAAGGTGAAGCTTTTATTTCAAAATAATTAAATAAAACATTAATTTATATAAATAAATTAATATAAAAAAGCCCCCAGTAAGGAGGCATTTTTCTTAATTAGCTATTTTTTAGATGCCGCTTTTCCAGAAATTTTCCGGCCATTAAACCTAGCTCAAACAGCAGCCACATGGGTACAGCCAGCATGATCATGGACAGGGCATCAGGGGGCGTTACAAACATGGCCACAAAAAAACACCCCACCACAATAAAGCGTCTTTTTTCTACCAAGGTCTGTGTGCTCACCACACCGATCAGAATCAATAACAGGGTAATAATCGGAATTTCAAAGGTAAATCCAAACACCAGAAAAAGTTTTAAACAGAAGGCTAGATAACTATTAATGTCAGTCATGGGCGCGACGGTTTCAGGCGATACACTGATAAAAAAATGCAGGATAGACGGTAAAGCCAACAGATAGGCAAAAGCGATACCCGCATAAAACAGGACAATGCTGCCAATCAGGAGCGGCAAAGCCAGTACTTTTTTCTTTTTCATATAGTGCCGGCTTAACGAAGGCCCAAAGTTGATACAAGATAAAAGGCATGGCGATCAGCAGGGCAACAAAAAAGTTCAATTTAAACGGTGCCATAAATGTCGCAGTTACATCGGTGGCAATCATGGTGGAACTTGCCGGTAACTGGGCGCGTAAAGGCTCGGATAAAAGCTGATAAGTATGCGTCGCAAATGGTAGCAGACAGAAAAACAGTCCGATCAATATTCCTACAATCTTGAAAAGATGCTTGCGCAGAATCACTAAGTGTCGGGTAATCGGCATTTCTTCTAGATGAACTTTCTGGGGATCGCTGCTGGCTTGAGTCGACGGTAAAATATTCATACGGCCACCTTCATGTCAGGATATTTTTTTTCTTGCTTAGCGACCTGCCTAGCCGGAGTTAAATGAACCGGGGAAAGCGGTTGATTGACCAGTTCATAACTTGACTGAGTTTTCAGTACCGGCTGTTCTGAAATTTTTGTGACCGGCTCAATTGGTGCATTGAGATCAGCCATTTGTGTCTGCATTTTGGCTTCCAGTTCCTGAATACGTTTCAGCTCGGTTTGCATTTGCTCACGTAGCTCAGACAGACGCAATTCACGGTCAAGATCATTTTGTATATTGCTGACGGTTCTTTTTATCTTGGTAGACCATTTACCTATAAAACGAACTGCCTCAGGTAGCTTATCTGGTCCGAGCACTAGAAGTGCAATTACCCCAAAGGCTAGCAGCTCAGTCATTCCAATATTGAGCATAACGATACCTTAACTTTTGATTGAACTCTCGCTGACTTTAACTTCAGCATCAATAGTGCGGGGCTGTTGAATTTTTGCCGCTTCAACCTCTTCTTCACGTACAGATTTTTTAAAGTCCTTGATTGCACCGCCAACATCTTTGCCCAGATTTTTGAGTTTAGACGTGCCAAAAAGTAAAATTACGACGATTGCAAAAATAAGTACGTGCCAAATCGATAATCCTGCCATGTTGTCCTCATTACATCTTTTTTAAATTTATGGGCTTATCTCAACATGAATAAATGACAAATCCATGACGTTTTGATGGCAGTTTGGAGACAGGAAGCAAGAGGGAAGTTCGCAATGAGTTGTGCTGTTTATTTTTTAAATTTTTCTGGTTTATAAACTTAGTAAAGTTAATATTTTAAGAAATGAAAAAAAGTAAACATCCCCAGACCTCTATCATGTCAAAGTAGAGGTCCGGGAAAAATTAATAGCGAATCCCTAATTTTTTCAATTTTGAAATTAAGGTCGTTGGATTAATTGCAAGTAATTTGGCCGCACCATCTTCACCAAAAATTTTTCCTTCACAATGCTGGACAGCCCGTTGCAGGTTTTTAATTTCTATTTGTTTAAGCTCATCAATACTAAGAATATCTGAATTACCATTTTCCATGATTATCTTCGTAGATATACCGTGTAATTCAGAAAGCATTTATTAGCTAATTATTCGCTATATAGCGAAATATAGACAACATAAACCCTAATGTTCGCCATATAGAAAATATAAGATAAATATAGTAAGATATTCGCCATATAGCAAACTCATATATACTGGTTAGCAATATTTCGCTAAATGACGAACAGATGGGGGGGGGTTTATGGCTAGTCGTGCAGAGATTGGAGTAAAAATACGTGAAGCAAGGCAGAAATTAGACTACACACAACAAATGATGGCAAAAAAATCTGGAGTCAATAAATCCACCATTTCTGAAATAGAAAATGGTCGTTTCACAGGCTCATTTGATATTTTTGAACGTCTAATAGATGCGGTTGGATTGCAGTTTGAAGTCACGCCCAAAAAACGAAATCTGCCAAATTGGAATGACATCGATACTTTATTTAGTGAAGAAGATTGATGGACAACTTTCAACTACCAACAGAAATCAAGTCTATTGAAGTATTTACAGATAATTTCAAACAAGGCTTGTTGACACATAGTGATCATTATTACTATCAACCAGTACAAGAACAAAGATTTGTATCTCTTACCATGACTTTGCCTGATATGCAGGGATATTCACATGGGGCATTACATCCTATTTTTTCCCAAAATTTACCAGAGGGGCATAATCGCCATTTTATTGCCAGTAAACTTGCTCGATATGCTAATGTGAATGAAATGTATTTATTGGCTCTACAAGAAGCTAATGGTATTGGCATGTTGTCCTATAAAAGTGAATTGCAATTACCAGAAGTAGAAATAGTTAGCCTCGATGAAATTCTTAACTACAATAGCCAAGTTCCACTTTTTCCACAATTATTAGAAAAATATTATTTACGAAACTCTTTAGCTGGAGTTCAGCCCAAAGTTAGCATTCCTAATGTGACTACTCTAACGGAGCGTACTGTTCAACAAAAAGACCTGATTGTTAAGTCTTATGATGCAGACTTTGATTTACTGACGGTAAATGAATTTGTCTGTATGGAAGCTGCTCGTTATTGTGGTTTGCAACCACCCAAAACATATTTATCAGCCAATTTAGAAACCTACATTATTGAGCGTTTTGATAAAGCTGCTGATGGAACCAAATTAGGCTATGAGGATTTTACGACTCTTCTCAAAAGGTCTAATGACCCAAACGAGAAGTACAAGGGGAGCTACGAAAACTTGCTGAAAGCCACCTATCTATACACCCGAAGTGAAGCAGAAGTCGTAAAAATGTATAAGTACATCGTTTTTAATTGCCTGATCGGGAACGGTGACGCTCACCTTAAAAACTTTGCTCTGCAATATACGCCAGATATGAGCGATATCTTTGTATCACCACCTTTCGATATCACACATACACTCATATATAAAAATATTGATAATCAGCTCGCTCTTAAAATAAATGGCAGCAAGCAATTCCCGACTAAGGCAGAGCTGTTGAAATTGGCTGAAAGTCCTGAATTTCGCATTAGAAATGCCAAAGAAATTATAGAGTATTTCAGTGACCAAATTGCTGACTATTTAAAGTTATCCAATGAAATTGAATACTTAGATGGATTGCGAGAATCTATTAAGCAGAATCTATCAAAGGTAATGAGCACTCATTCAATCAAGCCTGTATATAGACATGACAAAAAGAAAAAGTACAAATAATCCATTCTAGAATAATTTACAACCGTAGTAGCTACTATTATTGAGAGATGCCCTCAGAGACGTGGGATTTATTTTCCATTCAATGATATAGAATAAACCCGAACAGACTGGTCATATCGGTAACAGGCTGACATTTATTGAGGGAGGGAAGTGTTGACTTAGGTATTCCTTGGCAGTTTGGCGGGATCAGAGATAGTAATATTGCGGTTTTGAGATTAGTAGATATAAGTAACACCAGAATGGATTTCTCAGATTTACAGTAGAAATTCTTTTAAAAAGCTTGAATACCAAGATGCAATTCGCAAGGAAGGTGAAGATTTTGCGATTGAATACAAAAGAAAAGCTTTGGTCGCTAATGTATAAAAATCGATGAAAATTTTTGATAGATCGAAGATTTTATTTGATAAAACTAGTAATGATTTTTTCCTAAGTGAGTTTTATTTCATTATTAGCTTTATTTTTTCGCAATTTCATTTTTAGCTTTAATTTCTACTGAAAATTTCAAAATTAATTTTTATGAACAACATATATAGAGATAGGCTATCTGCATAATATCCCATTTAACATAATATAC
>NZ_AJXD01000013.1:0-49220 GCF_000264725.1 Acinetobacter sp. HA
AAGGGCGATGTCCTAGGCCTCTAGACGATAGGGACGTTGCGAGGTGATAGCTATGTTAAGGACTAAGCTAAGCTTTGTCAAAAGGCTTTTTGCTAAAAATGAATTAACAGATTAAACATTAAACAAGAACAAAGGATTAACGTGATTTCTGATTTTAAACTAGCGTATCCATCAGTTTATAGCATCAGAAATCGACATTAAAACCTCAAATTCCCGTCAATTTACAGGAGTTTAAGCAGTGTGGATTTAATGGTCAGGTGTTTGGGATTCGGCCGGTTGACTGGCTGGAACCATTTGTTCCGCAGGTGCTTCGGTTTTATCTTCACGATTGACGATATAGAGGTACAGTGCGGAAGGCGCTAAAATCACTAAAACCAGTAAGATCTTTTTTAACATGGCACAAATGCAAGAGATGAAATTGCAGTAATTATAGCCTAAGCAAATTAAAAAGAGCACCTGAGTGCTCTTGTCCATGAGTTAGAATTTAAAAGTGATATCTGCGATAAATTGGCGGCCAATTTCAGAGTACAGTTTGCTTCCACTCACATATAAATTATTGCGGTTAGTAATATTATTGACCGTTAAGCCAAAAATCGCTGAATAATCTTTTGAAACTTTCCAATCATAGGTGGTGCGCACATCCCATGTAAAACGAGGTTTTACATCTTGTAGCGTATAAGTATCGATTTTAACGCCATCATGCACCACTTTGTCAGCAGAGCTCGCTTCTAGCACTTGCTCATAGGTGTCTTTATAGCTAAAGAAGTTGGAAATTTTTAAAGGAAGAGAATCAAAGCCAATATTCCACATGACACGTGCAGTAATCGGTTGGTTATAGTTTGATGCAGGACGGTCACCATAAGGCATGATTTTGCCATCATAGGAAATCAGCTCCTGAAGATCTTCTTCGGTAAAGTTTTCCGTATAATCTGGTGCGCTACGGTACACCTCCGAGTAATTGACCGCTAAGCCTAAATTATGTTGAGTGCCTTTAAATTTAAGTGGCTCAATCGTATTAAGTTCTAGCGTTACGGTATCATTTTCGCCATAACCGCTGTTATCAAACTCATAAGAATAAGTAAAATAGTCATTTGGAATATCAGTTCTATTACGGGTGATTTCATCATCATACTGACGATTCACCCATTTTAAGCTAAGATTGGTGTTTTTAAATTGGCTATTAAACCCAAGGACAAATTCATCTGCAAATGGGGTTTTAAGATCCTTGCGGCGTGTATCATTGGCTGAAACTTTTGCTTCTTCAACCCATTCAGAATTTTGATCAGCACGGCTGATGTCAAAATCTAATGAGGTCAGATGTTGACGCAAGTCCGTCATATACGTTGGGGCATTATAGTAGCGGTTCCAACCTGAAGTCAGGGTTAATAATTTATTGGAAAAAGGCTGATAACTAATGCTGCTACGTGGTGCAAAGTTAAGATTATTATTTGATTCATCATAATCAGCACGCACACCTAAACGGGCATTGAGGTTGTTCCAGCGAATATTATCTTCTAGATACAAGGCTGCTTGATGATATTGACCAGCAAAGCTGCCTGCTTTGTATACATTACCCTTTTTAAAGTATTGGCCATCAAAGACCGTAGGGACTTTATTGTTCAGGAATACAGCTGTGGTATTTTCATCGCAGAGGGGATCATTGATTTGACATTGTTGACCTTTGAGATCAAACAAGTTTTGGGTTTTCCCTGATGTTACGCCATAGAAAGTTGAAAAATCTTTGGTACGTTCCCATTGCACATCATCATAATGATAGGCAAAACCGGCGCTGATTTGATGGTCGGTGTCTGCAAATTTAAAGTTATTAAATAGCGCATTTAACCCATAACTCACAGAAGATTGTTTTAAATCAATATCTGCAGAGGTTGCACCTTCCCATACTTTTTCAGTATTCGCCCAGTCTTTGCTCCCTGCTGCATATATCCAGTTCATACCGCGATCAGATGATGATTCACGTGCATTGTCAATTTGCTGGTAATTGAGCTGGTGTATTAATTGTCCCCAATCTTGTTTTTGTTGCATCTCTGCGAAAATCAAAGCTGATTGATTATTAGTGCTGCTGTGAGAGTTGCGACGTTTGTCTGCGTAAGTATTGTCTTCCAAATCACCTAAAGCGAAACCGAATTTCATACTGGTGTCTGCATTTGGATCGACATACAAGGTTCCGCCGACATTGGTGTTACGTTTTTCTTGATCAATTTGTTTTGGTACAGGTAAGCCACTTTCAACAGGAATTGTTGATTTACGTTGTGAAGCATAGAGATCGAACCCATAGACCTCTGAAAGCTTAGCAAAAATATTGGCACTAACACCTTGGCGAACATACTCTTTTTGGTTTGACTGGGTTGATGCACCTTCAAAGAGTCCTTTGTCTGCAGCAGTTTTTAAGTGGTAGCGGTTCCAGTCACTTTCTGTATAGTCATAAGTGATGCTACCATGGACTTTGCCAACTTCAGATTTAGGTGCACAGGTTTCTGCCTGAACCACACCACCGGTGAAGCCACCGTGTTTTGCACTAATGTTGCTGTCTAATACTTCTAAATTACACAATAAATCGGTGTTGATTGCCACACCTTGTGAACCGCCAGACACTGCACCGTAGTTGGTTGTTCCTGAACCAGCAGGGTCGAGGTTATTGCTGTTGCTGACGCCATTGACCACAAATTTATTATTAAATGATTGTGCACCATGAATCGAAATTTCAGTCGGTTTTAAATCAGCTTGTGAGCTGGCTGCCATATGTTCATTGCTAAACTGCACATTCGGATTTACTTTTAAAAAGTCAGTAATATTTTTAGAGCTATTCGGCGTCTTTTCTAAGTCTTCTTTTGAATAAATGGTTTTTCCAAATTCATTTTCTTGCTGAACTTCAATAATAATCGTGTTGAACTTAACCGTAGCTTCATTAAGGATGGATTCTTGATAATTTGATTCTTCTGCAAAGCTAGAGGTTGATAATGTTGTTAGAACTGCAATAGAAAGTGTTGAATAAGCAAAACGCATGAGAAGGGTTGAATCTGTAAAAGATAATGAAAGTGATCATCATTAACTTTGGTGTAATAATCAATAATAATGAGAATTATTTGCATTAATGGGTTTTTTATGTGTACGGAATTTAATCGGCTTAAATAGCTGAATAATAGAAATAAAAAGACAGAGGAAAATAGATGGCGTCCCTACGGGGATTCGAACCCCGGTTACCGCCGTGAAAGGGCGATGTCCTAGGCCTCTAGACGATAGGGACGTTTAGAAGATGGCGGTATCTTATTGATCCGCCACCAAAGTGTCAAGCAGGTGTGGGGTGAGTTTGTTTAAAATATAGCAAAATAGTTCAGCTGTCTTCTGCGTGTCGTATAATGCAGAATGGGCTTCTTTGCCATCAAACTCGATACCGGCCTGAATACAGGATTTTGCCAGTACTGTTTGACCAAACATCACCGCGCTCAAAGTCACTGTGTCGAAGACAGAAAAACTATGAAATGGGTTCTGGTTTTTGGTTCCTGTGCGGGCAATAGCTGCCTGTACAAAGCCTAAATCGAAATGGGCGTTATGACCGACCAGAACGGCATGGGTACAGTTTTGCTGGCGGCGTACTTCATTGACAGATTTAAAAATACGTTTAAGCGCAGTTTTCTCATCTTCGGCCATTGCAATACGCATCGGATTAGAGGGATCGATCCCAATAAAGTCCAGCGAACGGCGGTCAAGGTTTGCCCCTTCAAATGGATTGATATGTGCATGGTGAGCAGGGCCCGGCACAAATTCACCTTTCTCATTAAAAATAATAGGAATGGCAGCGATTTCCAGCAAGGCATCAGTTTGTGCATTAAAGCCTGCTGTCTCTACATCGACAACAACAGGCAGGAATCCACGGAAACGTTGACCAATGACTGGGAGAGTTTCATTTGTCACACTTTTCTCCATTGAATGGTTTTACCCGCATATAACGGAATAATCTGTTCACCATCCAAATAGTCCAGACTCTCAGGAATCACTTGATCTTGTTTTACCAGGGTAATGGTATTGGTATTACGAGGAAGGCCATAGAAGTCAGCACCAAAGTGGCTCGCAAAACCTTCCAGACGGTCAATTTTGCCGACCTGATCAAATGCCTGAGCATAAAGTTCAATTGCAGTGGGCGCACTATAACATCCTGCGCAACCACATGCATTTTCTTTGGCATTTTTTGAGTGCGGCGCACTGTCAGTTCCGAGGAAGAATTTTGGATTCCCACTCGTTGCGACTTCCAGCAGAGTTTGCTGATGCGTCTGGCGCTTTAAAATCGGCAGGCAGTAGAAATGCGGTTTCACCCCGCCAACCAGCATGTCATTACGGTTAAACAGTAAATGTTGTGGCGTAATAGTCGCAGCCACATTACGGTCCTGTTCCAGGACAAAGTTTGCCGCTTCACTGGTGGTGATATGTTCAAGCACCAGCTTCAGCTTCGGAAACTGTTTTAATAATGGAGAAAGTACTTCGTCCAGGAAACGTTTTTCACGATCAAAAATGTCGACATGGTTATGCGTGACTTCGCCATGTAGCAATAAAGGTACCTGATGTTCTTCAAGCTGCTCAATTACTGCATACACTTTAGAAATATCGCTTACACCGCTATCCGAGTTTGTAGTCGCACCAGCAGGATAAAGCTTGATGGCATTCACATACTCAGATTCTTTGATTTTTTAACTTCGGCAGGTGAAGTATTATTGGTGAAGTACAACACCATGCGTGGGTCAAAGTTGCAGCCTTCCGGCACATGCGCCATGATGCGTTCACGATAGCTGTTTGCCTCTTCCACGGTTTTTACTGGTGGAACCAGATTTGGCATACAGATTGCGCGGGAAAATTGTTGAGCTAGATCAGGAACAGTACGTTTAAGTGCTAGACCATCACGTAAGTGAGCGTGCCAGTCATCTGGCTGGAGAATCGTAATCGTATTCAAGGCGAATTCAATCAGAGAAATAATATGAATGATAATGCATCTATACCGAAAATGGTAATGTGAAATACTGACAAAAGATGCATTAACTATGAATTAATTTAAAAAAGTATGTTATTTTAAAAACACTAAAAAATTACATACATGCTTGCCATGGAATATAAGTATAATTTAGCAAAACTGCAGGATCAAAAGGAAAAAGTCGAAGAGCTTATTGCTGGGCAGAAATTGAGCCGAGTTTTTCCTCAACCGCTTGAAGATGAATTCTGGACCAAAAATCTGGAACGTGCCCGTAAGCACACCGATCAGTATGTCTGGGCAGGATTATTAATCTATTTTATCGGCATCCTTATCCTTATTCCTACCGATTACTGGATCATCGATAAACAATATTTTGTACATGATTTTGTATTGTCTTTAATAGGTATTATTAATGGCGGAATTAGTTTATTTGTTTTCTATTTATTCTCAAGTTTAGAACGCTTAAAACCTTTTTTTCAGCCTGCTTCACTGGTCTTGATATTCTGGGCACTGGTTTCAATTTCATGTCTGACTATGTCTATTCAGACCGCAGCCTTGCAACATCAATCCATGGCAATTGTCACCATTATTTATGTGCTGGGTTATATCCTTACTGGTGTCAAGCCGATTCAGATGATGATCACTGGTGTATTGGCAGCTGGAACTACGATTATTTGCCTGACCCTGGTTGGGGCTAACTTTAATCTTTTGGTATTTGGCCGAATTCTGTTGGGAAGTTGCCTGCTCGGTTTTGTTATTAGTCATATGATTTTTGCACGTGAACGGATGATTTTTCTTTATTCCATGCGGGCGCGGATCAGTGAGCAGATTCACCGGATTCACAATACCGAACTGTTACATCTGAGCCAGCATGATGAGCTGACCAAAATCTCGAATCGCCGTACCTTTGATGAAATGCTGGAAATTTACTTTTCTACCGCTCAGCGTCAGGAAAGCTCTTTGGCTATTTTATTTATCGATGTAGATTTCTTTAAGAACTATAACGATTTTTATGGACACCAAAAGGGTGATAATGTGATTTCGACCATCGCCAAAACTATCAAGAATGCGATCCGGCATATGGACTTTGTTGCACGTTATGGAGGTGAGGAGTTTGTGGTGCTGCTTCCAGAAACTGATGCGCATGGGGCTTATGCAGTATCTACCAATATCTTTAAAGCAATTGAACGTCTGGAAATACCACATGAAAAATCTTTGGTATCCAAGCAGATTACGGTAAGTCTAGGCATTACGGTTTATCGTGGTGAGCAAGCCATAACCAAAGATGAATTACTCGGCATTGCAGATCAGGCACTGTATCGTGCCAAGCAACTAGGGCGCAATCAGATTTATTATCAGAGCATTGCTTCGGTAAATTCAAAACCGCTGCATATCAGTTGAATTTTTCGTGAATTACAGACAATAAAAACCGCGCAGTTTGCGCGGTTTTTTTTTGACACAACTAAAACTTAGTTTTTGTCTTTTAATTGTGGAACAGCTGAACCGGTACCCACTGCAAGTAAACCCGCACCTGTGTAGATACCCAGTTTTGCACGCGTATCCGTAATGTCCAGGTTACGCATAGTTAACTGACCGATACGATCCATTGGCGAGAACATAGAATCACCTTTTTCCATCGTCAAGCGTTCAGCTTCGTATGTCAGGTTTTCAGATTCAGTGTTCATAATCGTGTAGTCATTACCACGACGTAGTTCTAAAGTTACAGTACCTGTGATTGCTTTAGCAACCCAACGCTGAGCAGTTTCGCGAAGCATAAGCGCTTGAGAATCGAACCAGCGACCTTGGTAAAGAAGACGACCCAAACGAAGACCGTTGATACGGTATTGTTCAATGGTATCTTCGTTATGAATACCCGTCACCAGACGTTCATAAGCAATGTGAAGCAGCGCCATACCCGGAGCTTCGTAAATACCACGAGATTTCGCTTCAATGATACGGTTTTCAATCTGATCCGACATACCTAGACCATGACGGCCACCGATACGGTTCGCTTCAAGAATGAACTCAACAGGATCTTCGATACGTTGACCGTTGATTGCAACTGGGAAGCCTTCTTCAAAAGTGATCGACACTTCTTCAGGTTTGATTTCAACTTCTTCTTTCCAGAACGCAACACCCATGATTGGGTCAACGATTTTGATGCCTGCATTCAGGTATTCAAGATCTTTGGCTTCGTGAGTTGCACCCAACATGTTTGAGTCAGTTGAATAAGCTTTCTCTTTTGACATTTTGTAGTCAAAGCCGTTGTCGATCAGGAACTGAGACATTTCAGCACGGCCACCAAGCTCGTCAATAAATGTCTGGTCTAACCAAGGCTTATAGATTTTAAGATTCGGGTTAGTCAACAAACCATAACGGTAGAAACGCTCGATGTCGTTACCTTTATAGGTTGATCCGTCGCCCCAGATGTTGACGTCATCTTCTTTCATTGCGGTAACAAGCATTGTCCCTGTTACTGCACGGCCTAGTGGCGTTGTGTTGAAGTAAGGAACACCACCAGTTGAGATGTGGAACGCGCCACATTGAATTGCAGCAATACCTTCTAATGCAAGCTGTAGACGGCAGTCGATTAAACGTGCTTTTACTGCGCCATATGCTTCAGCTTTCTTTGGAATCGCATCGTAATCATCTTCATCAGGCTGACCCAGGTTTGCAGTATATGCATAAGGTTCTGCGCCTTTTTGTTTCATCCACAACAGGGCTGCTGAAGTATCTAGACCACCAGAAAAGGCAATACCAACTTTTTTGCCTACAGGTACATTCTGTAAGATAGTTGCATTATCAGACATTGTTAATCCTAACGATAGAATAATATAGGCACCACTTATATTGGTGGCCAAAGAGAATTTTGAATGCAGATATTGTAACACCTTTCAAATGGCAAGTTTTCGCAAAAAAAATGCAAAATCTAAAAAATAGACAAAAAAATAAACAATCTAATGCAAATAGAGCCATCACAAATGGCCTTGAATTAGCCAAATCCAGGGTTTTAAAGCGGGCTAAGACTAAAGTTCTATAGGCTTCATTTTATCTCAACCTTTGCTCCTTTCAACCTGTTAAATACCCGATGTTGCTTAGCTTTCGCTCATATTGAATTCCATCTTTTAATATAAAAAATTGGTCATACCAATTATATTTTAATGATTTAACTGTTGCGGTATTTTAAATATTTTATTAATTTTAGCTACCTCAAAGACCGATATTGGTCTGTTTAATGTTAAATTGGTCATACCAATAATCTTTTGGACATGTCCTGTAATGACATAACAAACAAGCATTTCAAGGAGTAGAGAATGCTTCAACAGTGGCAACAAATCTACGATCCAATCGGAAATATTTGGATTTCCAGTGCGATCGCCCTCATTCCAATCGTATTCTTTTTCCTTGCTCTTGCTGTTTTCAGAATGAAGGGCAGTGTAGCTGGAACGATTACTGTGGCTTTGGCATTTCTGGTGTCAATGTTCCTCTACAAAATGCCAGTCACTATGGCATTGGCTTCCATGGTCTATGGGTTCTTCTACGGCTTATGGCCGATCGCCTGGATTATTATTGGAGCAGTATTCCTTTACAAGATTTCAGTGAAAACCGGTCAATTTGACATTATTCGCTCATCGATCCTGTCATTAACCGAAGACCAGCGTTTGCAAATGTTATTGGTTGGCTTCGCTTTTGGTACTTTCCTGGAAGGTGCTGCAGGCTTTGGCGCACCGGTTGCAATTACTGCTGCGTTATTAGTAGGTCTTGGATTTAAACCATTGTATGCCGCGGGTTTATGTCTGATTGTGAACACAGCACCTGTGGCTTTTGGTGCGATGGGAATTCCGATTATTGTCGCTGGTCAGGTATCAGGCGTAGACACCATGGAAATCAGCCAGATGGTAGGACGTCAATTGCCAATCATGGTACCCATTGTACTGGTGTGGATTATGGCAATCATGGATGGCTGGCGTGGTGTGAAAGAAACCTGGCCTGCAATTTTAGTCGGTGGTGGTTCTTTTGCCCTGGCGCAGTTCCTGACTGCTAACTATGTGGGTCCTGAATTACCCGATATCACTGCAGCGATTGCATCTTTGGTGAGCTTAACGGTATTACTCAAGTTCTGGCAGCCAAAACATATTTTCCGTTTTGATAATGAAAAACAAGTCGATAGCAATATTGCTTTGGCAAGCCAGCAAAAATATAGCATCGGTCAAATTATTAAAGCGTGGTCGCCATTTGCGGTACTGACTGCCATGGTAACTTTATGGAGCATCAAACCCTTTAAAGATCTGTTTGCCAAAGATGGGGCTTTAAGTGATTTAGTAATTTCCATTAAAGTGCCTTTCCTGCATCAAATGATTCAAAAGTTGCCGCCGGTGGTCGCTGAAGCGAAAGACTACGACGCGATCTATAAATTTGACTGGTTGTCAGCGACGGGTACAGCGATCATGATCGCTGCAATCATCACCATCATTTACCTGAAAATGAAACCGAAAGACGCAGTAGCGACCTTTGCTGAAACAGTAAATGAGCTGAAAACACCGATTTACTCAATTGGTATGGTATTGGCATTTGCTTTTATTGCCAATTACTCAGGCTTATCGGCAACCTTGGCATTAGCCTTGGCACATACAGGACAAGCATTCACGTTCTTCTCACCATTCCTGGGTTGGGTCGGTGTATTCCTGACAGGGTCTGATACTTCAGCAAACGCATTGTTCTCGGCTTTACAGGCAACTACGGCCCAGCAGATCGGTGTACCTGAAGTATTACTGGTGGCTGCGAATACCAGCGGTGGTGTAACCGGTAAAATGATTTCACCACAATCGATTGCAATTGCCTGTGCCGCAGTAGGTCTTGTCGGTAAAGAATCGGATTTATTCCGCTTTACCGTAAAACACAGTATCACCTTCACGGTGATGATCGGTATCATTATCACCTTACAAGCTTATGTGTTCCCATGGATGATTCCATAACACCATACTGAGGGCGATGCAATGAAAGTCTCTGATAAAGTCGTACAAAGTCTGCGTAATCTGATTGAAAAAAATCATATGCAGGTCGGGGACCGTTTGCCCGCAGAACGTAAATTATGTGAACAGTTAGGTGTGTCGCGCTCTTCGTTGCGAGAAGCGCTGCAACATCTGGTTAGCCAGGGCATGCTGGTGAGCCGTGTTGGTGCCGGTACTTATTTGCAAGAACTGCCGAATCACTGGTCACAGCATCATATTGTGCAGCCTTTAAGTGACCTGATGGATGTCGATCCTGAATACCGTTTTGATGTTCAGGAGTCTCGTCTGATTCTGGAAGGCGGTACAGCCTGGTATGCGGCACAGCGCGCCACACCCGATGATATAAAAAAAATCAGACAGTGTTATGACCAGATTGCGCACTATCAGCTGTTGGGTGATGACGATGAAGCAGCCCGCGCAGATGCCCGTTTTCATCTTGCGATTGCCGAAGCATCGCATAATGTGGTGCTGATCCAGTTGATGCGCAGTCTGTTCGACCTGCTGCAATTTAATGTGGTACTCGGACGACGCAAAGTCTATTCCGAGGCCCACCGTTTTGATCAGTTGCAGGACCAGCACTTTAAGGTGATGGCCGCAATTGAGCGTCAAGATCCAGAAGCTGCACGTCAGGCAGTTTGTGGACACATTGAGTTTGTCATTCAGCAAGTACGCACGATTGATGAGGATGAAGCCCGTCAGCAGCGTATGAGCCGATTAAACAGGATCTAAATTATGATTATCTCTTCTGCAAATGATTACCGTGAAGCCGCACAACGTCGTCTTCCACCATTCCTGTTTCATTATATTGATGGTGGGGCTTATGCAGAATACACGCTGAAACGCAATGTAGAAGATTTATCAAAAGTAGCGCTGCGTCAACGTGTCTTGAATGACATGTCAGCACTAAGTCTGGAAACTAAATTATTTGATGAAACCCTTTCGATGCCGGTGGCCTTGTCACCTGTAGGCTTGACCGGTATGTATGCACGCCGTGGGGAAGTACAGGCAGCAGTTGCGGCAGACCAAAAAGGTATTCCATTCACCTTGTCGACGGTATCTGTGTGCCCAATTGAAGAAGTGGCACCAGCGATCCAGCGCCCAATGTGGTTCCAGCTCTATGTCCTGCGTGACCGCGGTTTCATGAAAAATGCCTTGGAACGTGCCAAAGCTGCGGGTTGTTCAACGCTGGTCTTTACCGTGGATATGCCAGTGCCGGGTGCACGTTACCGTGATGCACATTCTGGCATGAGTGGACCAAATGCAGCGATGCGCCGTTATATGCAATCTTGCATGCATCCACACTGGGCCTGGAATGTTGGCTTAATGGGTCGTCCACACGACTTGGGTAATATCTCGAAATACCTTGGTAAACCGACAGGCCTTGAAGATTATATCGGCTGGTTGGGTGCCAACTTTGATCCTTCTATTTCCTGGAAAGATCTGGAGTGGATCCGTGACTATTGGGATGGTCCAATGGTGATCAAAGGGATTCTGGATCCTGAAGATGCTAAAGACGCTGTGCGTTTCGGTGCGGATGGCATTGTAGTATCCAACCATGGTGGTCGTCAGCTAGATGGTGTGTTATCCACCACACGTGCCTTGCCACCAATTGCTGATGCGGTAAAAGGTGAACTGAAAATCCTGGTCGACTCTGGTATCCGTAATGGTCTGGATGTGGTGCGTATGCTGGCAATGGGTGCGGACACCTGTATGCTCGGTCGGGCCTTCGTTTATGCATTGGGTGCTGCAGGCGGGGCTGGTGTCAGCAACCTTCTTGATCTGATCGACAAGGAAATGCGTGTTGCCATGACCTTAACAGGTGCCAAGACCATTGCTGACATTACACAGGATTGTCTGGTAAGGCTCGATCGCGAAATTTCACAATAAAACCAATCAGGATGACCACTCTAAATCGTGGTCATCCTAGAGCAATTCGGAACTACATAATTACTGCTATTTCATCTATTCAAGATTAAAAATCCAAAACATGCTTATGGCTAATTTTATAAAAAGATAGCTATAAAAATGAAACGGGGCTCTACTATGCAAAACTCATTTGACCCTACTGCGACCTTAAACAATCTGGTCGCTGTGGTCGGCCAGCGACATGTGTTGACGGACGATCACGATACTCGTCTGTATCGGCAGGGCCGGCGTTATGGTTCAGGTGAGGTGTTTGCGGTCGTCACTCCAGGTTCATTACTGGAACAATGGCAAGTATTGCAAATTGCTGTTGCAGTAGACTGTATCGTAATTATGCAGGCAGCCAATACCGGTTTAACTGGTGGTTCAACGCCGTTTGGTGAATATGACCGTCCAGTGATTGTGATGAGTACTCGCCGTCTGACAGGTATTCAGGTGATCCAGGAAGGCAAACAGGTTATCTGTTTGCCGGGTGCAACACTTGATGCACTGGAAAAACAGTTAGTGCCATTTAACCGTGAACCGCATTCGGTGATTGGTTCATCCTGTATTGGTGCTTCGGTGCTGGGTGGCGTGTGCAATAACTCCGGTGGAGCCTTGGTTCGCCGAGGGCCGGCCTATACTGAACTGGCATTATATGCGCGTGTGAATGAACATGGCGAACTGGAGCTGGTGAATCATCTCGGTATCCATCTGGGTCATAGTCCGGAAGAGATTCTGAAAAATCTGGAGCAGAAACAATATAACGAGCAGGATATCCAGCAGCAGGAACATCGCTGTGCATCTGATCATCGTTATAGTCAGGATGTGCGTCAGGTCGATGCTGATACTCCGGCACGCTTCAATGCTGATCCAAGCCGTCTGTTTGAAGTCTCTGGTTCTGCTGGCAAGGTGTGTGTTTTTGCAGTACGTCTGGATACTTTTGAAAAAATCCCGAGTCAGGTGTTCTATGTTGGCACCAACTCACAGGATGATCTAACAAAAATCCGTCGCTTTCTGCTCAAAGATCTGCCAGGTCTGCCGATTGCTGGAGAATATATTCACCGTGTGGCTTATGACATCGGTGCGGAATACGGCAAAGACACTTTTATGTTCATTGAAAAATTTGGTACTGCCAAAGTGGCTGCCGCATTTGCCATGAAAGACAAGGTTGATGGGATATTGCAGAAAATGGGGCTACGTGGCTTAAGTGACAAAATTTTGCAAATGATCAGTAAAATGCTGCCATCACACTTGCCAAAACGCATGAATGAGTACCGTGATCTGTATGAGCATCATCTGATTCTCAGAATTGAAAATCAGGATGTGGCACAGGTACAGGCCTTCTTTGAAGGCTACTTTAAGACCCATCCTAACGGGAACTATTTTCTCTGCACCGAAGACGAAGGACGTAAGGCATTTCTGCACCGTTTTGCCGTAGCAGGTGCAGCAATTCGTTATCGTGATACTCATTTAAGTGAAGTAGAAGATATTGTGGCGCTGGATATTGCGCTGCGTAGGAATGACCGCCAATGGGTAGAAACCCTGCCACAGGAAATGGAGGAGCAGATCTTACATAAACTTTATTATGGTCACTTCCTGTGCCATGTATTCCATCAGGATTATATCGTGAAAAAAGGGGTTAATCCGCTGAAAATGGAACATGCCATGTGGAAGCTGCTGGATGATCGTGGTGCGGAATATCCGGCTGAACATAATGTAGGGCATCTCTACATTGCCAAACCGGCATTAAAAAATCATTACCAGAAGCTGGACCCGACCAATAGTTTTAATGTTGGGATTGGGCATAGCTCAAAGCTGAAATATTGGAAATAAGCAGAAAAACTGGGAATAACAACAATAAAAATATGATCTGGCCTATCTCATGCAGTGCTCGCACTGCATTTTTTTATCTATAAAACATTGGAAAAATACAGGGTGTACGAATCTTGCAATAGATCGAAAAATTGCTGATTTAAATCCAGTCTTGGGGTTTAATATGCCAAGTAGAGATCATGATCTGTTCCTGATACGATAAAACCAACAATAACAAGTTTTTAGGAGTCTCTTATGAATTCAAGTATCACCCCGCCACAGCTGCCACGACTACATGAGCGTAATCAGACTTTGTCTGTATTGCATGGCATTTATGCCGGCCTGTTGATCTTTAGTGGCGCAGTATTTCTTTATCTTGAATCTCAGCAAAGAACCGCTTCAACCATCAGCCTGGGATTTGTCATTCTATTAATGCTGGTATTGATCTATTTCAATATTCAGGCAGCTCTGAAAGTTAAGAAAGGTCAGGGCGAGGGACGTACACTTTCCCGAATTATGGCGGTGCTGATGCTGTTGAGTTTTCCTGTAGGAACAGTACTGGGGGCAATTGCATTATGGAAAAGCTCGGCGAAACAGTGGGAGGCCTGAGTTGACCTGAGAAAGCAATAATTTTGTGAAAATGCCATAAACAAAAATAAAAAACACGCTAGAGTAATATGCAACAAGTTGCAAAGCCATCATCAAAGGGAATAGCCATGACAACGACTCGTTATGCGAATATTTTAAAACCGCTTCATCTGGGATTTACCACGATTAAAAACCGGGTGGTGATGGGTTCAATGCATACCGGGCTGGAGGATCGTTTCTATAATTATCCCAAACTGGCAGCTTATTTTGGCGAGCGTGCCAAAGGTGGGGTAGGGCTGCTCATCACGGGTGGTATTTCTCCAAACCGTCAGGGCTGGTTACTGCCTGCAGGTGGG
Organism: Acinetobacter sp. HA; assembly: GCF_000264725.1. Taxonomy (NCBI): domain Bacteria; kingdom Pseudomonadati; phylum Pseudomonadota; class Gammaproteobacteria; order Moraxellales; family Moraxellaceae; genus Acinetobacter; species Acinetobacter sp. HA. The sequence goes on from NZ_AJXD01000013.1 coordinate 14,655, forward strand.
ACCATGAATACCTTGGGAGATATTGCTCCGCATCGACTGGTAACCCATGCCGTGCATAAGCATGGTGCCAAAATCCTGTTGCAGATCCTGCATGCCGGCCGTTATGGCTACCAACCTTTTGTGGTTTCAGCGAGTCCAATCAAGTCACCGATTTCTCCTTTTAAACCACGCCAGCTTTCAGAAAAACAGATTCTGGATACTATTCAGGACTATGTAAAAACTGCCAGTCTGGCAAAAAAAGCCGGCTATGATGGTGTGGAAATCATGGGTTCAGAAGGTTACCTGATTAACCAGTTCCTGAGTCGTCATGTTAATCAGCGCAATGATCGCTGGGGTGGTTCGATCGAAAACCGGATGCGTTTTGCGGTGGAAATTGTCAAAGCGATTCGGGCCGAGATTGGTGAAAAATTTATTATCTGCTTCCGTCTGTCTTTACTGGATCTGGTGCATGATGGCAATACCATGCAGGAAGTCATTACCGTCGCTAAAGCATTAGAGAAGGCCGGAATTACTTTACTTAATACCGGGATCGGCTGGCATGAAGCACGTATTCCAACCATTGTTACGTCTGTGCCACGGGCTGCTTTCGTCGAGTACACTGCAGAAGTAAAGAAAAATGTTACTGTTCCGGTGATCGCATCGAATCGTATCAATATGCCAGATACTGCTGAAGAAATCCTGGCATCAGGGCAGGCGGACATGGTGCAAATGGCACGTCCTTTACTGGCAGATGCTTTCTGGGTCAATAAAACAGCGACCAACCGTGTTGATGAGATCAATACCTGTATCGCCTGCAACCAGGCTTGTCTGGATCATACGTTTAAAAACCAGCGTGCTACCTGTTTAGTGAATCCGCGTGCTGGATATGAAACTGAACTGGTTTATGTAAAAACCAAAAAACCGAAACGGATCGCCGTTGTGGGTGGTGGCGTTGCAGGTATGTCAGCGGCAACGGTGGCTGCCGGACGTGGTCATGAGGTGACCCTGTTTGAAGCAACGAACGATGTTGGTGGCCAGTTCAATCTGGCAAAAGTAGTGCCGGGTAAAGAAGAATTTCATGAAACCATTCGTTATTTCAAGGTTCAAATAGAAAAGACTGGGGTTGAATTACGTCTGAATACCAAGGTCAATCGTGAACAGCTGGAACGTGAAGGTTTTGATGAGGTGATTGTGGCGACTGGCGTTGTACCACGCGCCTTGAAGATTGCGGGTAGTGATGCACCACAGGTCTTGTCCTATACCGAAGTGTTGAATGGAGCATCTGTCGGAGATCGAGTTGCCGTGATTGGTGCAGGTGGGATTGGTTTTGATGTATCTGAATTTTTGCTAAAACCGCCATTGCAACCCCAGCCAATGCCTGTAGAGGAATGGAAGCGTGAATGGGGAGTAGATCCAAATCCAAATTATGTAACGGAAGGGGGGATGCAGCCTGCAGAGGTTGAAGCACCAGTCCGGGAAATTTATCTGCTTCAACGTAAAACCACACCACTTGGTGCGGGTTTAGGCAAAACCACAGGCTGGGTACATCGCGCACAATTGAAAAACATGGTGTACGTATGCTGCGGGGTGTGCAGTATAAGTCGGTTACTGATGAAGGCTTATGGATTGAAGTGGATGGACATGACCAATTGCTACGCGTAGATACGATTGTGGTATGTGCCGGTCAGGAATCAGTGAAAGAAATCATGCCAGTTGAAGGTCAAAAAACTATAGCTAAGTATCATATTATTGGTGGTGCCAAACTGGCGGCAGAGCTGGATGCCAAACGCGCGATTCGTGAAGGTGCTGAACTGGCAGCCAGATTGTAAGGATTTGATGAAACTATATGCAGTTGATTGCATTCACTGTAATTTTCACTTGTCAGGTGAGAAAAAGCTCCGTATGATGGCGCACATGGAAGCGTGGCAGAGCGGTTTAATGCACCGGTCTTGAAAACCGACGAGGGCTTATACCCCTCCGTGAGTTCGAATCTCACCGCTTCCGCCAGATACGAAAAACCCCAGTCAATGACTGGGGTTTTTTTATTGCCTGGATATTTTGAGTTACGGGTATAGGTAATTGAATTATATAATAAATTAGAATATGCGGACATATAAACAACTGATATAGATTGACAGTGACAAAGTAGTAAAAAGTGCCAAAAGCTAAAACCTACACCTTTTTTTGCATGGTGAATGGGATTACATGTGGTTTAAGTCAATTAGCCGCTATAACCACTATAGAGGTTAAAAAAGCAGAACTTCATCTGGACAAAATAATAAAGCTGCCAGCTGGCGAAAATCTTGATCTATGTATTGATACTGATCCTCATGGGAGCAAGTGCTCAAACTTAAATAACAGAAAATAAAATTTCAGCTTTAGGGGGAATTTTATTTTCTGTTTGCATGATTATTAGAGTTCTTTCATAAATTATGTTTAATCACTATCAAGACAGTTCCTTCTCCTTATAGAAGATTTGCGAAACAGGCTCCTTAGGAAGAGCTTTCCACCCCCTCATCCTGTTGCGAGGCAGTGCTTCTTATCCCAAAGAGAGAAGGCACTTTTAGTATCCATTTAAAGATAAATAGCACGATCATTTTTTGATTTATAAAAGAGATCTATTAAATTCAAATTAATTTTGAATATATCGTCGAATTTTGATGGTCAGTCCTACTGGCTGACGCTGCTGAAATCCAAGGTGGTATTGATAATTACCTAGCAAGCTTTTAACCAATGCCAGTCCCAGACCATGGCCGTGCTGCTGAGCAGATTTTCGCCAGAAGCGTTGTCCTAAATGTTGGATATCCTTGGCTGTAAGTTGTTGTCCATCATCTTCAATCACCAGGCCATGAGACTGCATGGAAATCCAGATATGGGTAGCCTGTGCATGCAGCAGTGCATTTTCAAGCAGATTTTTCAGTACCGTATACAGCACAAATTCAGGTAGCTGAATTTCGCCTAGACTTTCCCAGTCCACCTGTATTTTTTCATTAATTTCAGGATAGCGTGTACTTAAGTCTGCAAGCACCTTCTCAAGCGTGGGGCGAAGCCAGATGGTCTCAGTCATTTCCTGGAGACTGTTTTCTGATTGGGTCAGCAATAAAAGCTGCTCGAGTAACAGCGTATAACGCCGGATGCTCTCATTGGCCTGCTGCAAATTGTGCTGAATGGATTCAGGCAGGTTCTGCTGCTGACCGATCAGCTGGGCCAGTTGTACATGGGTTTTAATTGCGGTCAGGGGACTGCGTAATTCATGTGCAGCATAGGCACTAAAGGCTTTCTCCTGTTGCAGACTGTCATTGAGTTTCTGAATCAACTGCGTGGAATTGTTGACAAAAGGCTGTACTTCCTGAGGGATGCTTGCAGGCTTGAGCTGCATTAAAAAATCTGCCGCCTGTGAATAGTTGAGGTTTTTCTGGTTCAGGTATTGACTGAGCTGATCCAAAGGCCGGAACTGTCTGCGGATAATAAAGATGATCAAGGCAATACAGATCAGCAGTGAGAAGACCAAGGGAACCAGTACGGACTGCAGAATCTGCTGTAGTAGCATATCCCTCAAGAACATGCGTTCTGCCGCCACCACCTGAATATCGCCACGACGCAGGACATAACTGCGCCATTCCGTATCACCCTGCTGCCAGGTACTGAATCCTTCTGGTCGCTGGCTTAAATTTTTTGGGGCACCGCGTGTTTTGGCAATTACCTGATTGCCTAACGAGATGTCAGAGCTAAAAAGAGAGACTTCACAGGCAATTAACTGGTTTGCATCATCATTCTTGGCTAATTTGGATAAGGTTGCATCCCCCAGACTATCCAGTGGTAACTGCTGAATCAGCCGGGCAACCATTTGTGCAGATGCCGATAAGCGTTGATCCAGTGTGTCTTGTAAGCGTTGTTTCAGGTCAATATACAGCCATGAAAATACCGCACTCCACAGCACAATAAACACGGCCAAAAGACTCATGACCAGACGCCATTTCAAGCTGTGACTAAACATGACGATGCTCAAACGGTTTGAAAATATATCCCACACCGCGAACGGTTTGAATCAAGTCTGGATGCAGTTTTTGTCTCAGGTGATAAATGTGTACATTCAGGGCATTGCTCTCAATAGCGTCCTGAAAACCATAGAACTTATCAATAAGCTGTTCATTTTTCAGGATCTGATTGGGGTGGCTCATCAGGGTTTTCAGCAGGCTGAATTCACGGCGAGATAAATTCACGGCCTGGTTTTGATAGGTCACAGTCTGGGTATCCCGGTTTAGAACCAGTTCATCAAATTGCAGGGTATTCGATGCAAAGCCGCGGTGGCGACGGGTGAGGGCATGAATCCGGGCAATCAGTTCCTCCAGCTCAAAAGGTTTGGTCAGGTAGTCATCGGCACCGGCATTCAGGGCCTGAACGCACTGATCGGTCCGTAGCCGCGCCGTCAATACCAGTACTGGGAGATCAATTTGGTCGCGTCGCCAGCTATGCAGCAGCTCCAGGCCATCCTGATCCGGCAGGCCTAAATCCAGTAAACACAAATCGACTGCAGTATGCCGGATAAAATAATCCGCAGCACGTGCGTGACTGACATGCTCTACTGAAATATTCAGATAGTTCAGAGCAGCACAAATGCTCTGTGCGATATAGGGATCATCCTCAACCAATACAATAAACATAGAACATCCTGATCAAACTGCCATTATTTTATAAATGATTTGCGCTGTTAATGTTGCCTTAATTTTAGTTTTTCAATAATGCAGTCCTAACAGGAGGAGAGCAGCTGGATGTTGAAGTGGATATTGGGTGCCGTGATCGGCGGTGGAATCATGACGGGAACTGCATATGCAGATTTTTTACCACCAGATCAGGCATTTCAGTTTCAGGTGGTTTCTACAAGTCAGGATCAGGTAGAGCTTAGCTGGAAAATCGCAGAGGGTTATTATCTGTATCATGACCAGCTTAAAGTGTCTCATCAGCAGACCCCAGTTAAGTTGGCACTGCCCAAACCCGAAGACAAAGACGATCCCAATTTCGGTTTGACCCAGGTGTATTATGGGCAAGTCAAAACCAATATGAATGTGCAGCCCAACCAGCAGTTTGTGGTGCAATGGCAGGGCTGTGCAGAAAGTGGTTTATGTTATCCGGTGCAACGTACCACAATAACAACTGATGCAGATGGTTTATTTCCAGCGCAAAACTTAAGCAAGCCTCAAAAGCTGCTGGTCAGCACTACACAGCCAGAAGCAAACAAACAGATTCTGACTGCTCAGAAAGATGAGCTCCAAGCTATAGAGCAAACTCCAAGTACAAATCAAGCGCTGGCTGAAGAAAAGGTAGAGGAAATGCAAGTCGCTGCAGTTTCTGAACCTGTGGTGCAGCCTGAGGTGGAATTAACAGAGAAAAATGACCCGCCTATTGCAGACCCTAAAAATCAAACTTCGTCAGCAGGCATGAATAGCCAGTGGAACAATGACCAGTATTTTTTAAGTCTGCTGTCAGAACAAGGTCTGTTAATTAATGCTCTGATTTTTCTCGGGCTTGGCATTCTGCTGGCATTTTTACCATGTTCTTTACCTTTAATTCCAATTTTAACGGGAATTCTGGTTCAGCAGCACCGGGGCTACCGGGCGGCACTGATTGCGCTGGTCTTCGTTTTGGGTATGGCACTGGTCTATGCGGTCATGGGACTTGCTGTGGCACAGCTCGGTTACAGTTTTCAGCGCTGGTTTCAAAGTCCGGTATTCATCAGTATTTTCAGCATTCTGTTTGTTTTGTTCGCGCTTAATCTGTTCGGAGCATTTCAACTGTCCCTACCCCAGGGAATGTTACAGCGTCTGGATCAATGGCAGCAAAAGCAGAAGGGTGGCACGCTGATTGGTGCTGGTCTCATGGGTATGATCGCCGCACTGATTGTCGGACCATGTATGAGTGCACCGTTGGCCGGTGCCTTAATCTATGTGTCTCAGCTCAATCAACCGATGCTGGGAGCCAGTTATCTGTTCGTCTTAGGCTTTGGGCTGGGCTTGCCGCTATTTATTGCTGCCGTATTTGGGTCCCATCTTTTACCCAAACCTGGCATATGGAGGGATCGCCTGAAGTTTAGCTTTGGCTTTGTCATGCTGGCGCTGGCCTTGTATTTCGCCCGTCCATTATTGCCCAGCATTTTATACCTGAGCCTTTTGGGTGTGGTACTGATCACCTGTTCAGGCTACTTCTTGTTCAAGATGCTGCCCCATGTGCATCGGTCTGTATCGAAAATAGTCTTGATGCTGCTCAGTGGTGTACTGGTCTATGCAGGAGGTATGCAGCTCTATCATGTCTGGAGCCAGGTACAGGTCGCCCATGTGGAATCACGGCTTGAATGGCAGAAGGTCAGCACAGCCGCACAATTGCAACAGGTTTTAGCCAAACATCCTGCACAACCGGTGGTGATAGATGTCTATGCGGACGGGTTTGTGGCTTGTCAACCGATTGAAAAAGAAGTGATTCCACGTAGTGATGTTCAGGCTGCTTTACAAAATGTGGTTCGTATCAAATTGGATCTGACCCACTATCATCCAAGTCAGGATGAGCTGCTAAAAGAATGGCAAATCCTCGGCCCACCCACCTTTATATTTTTAAATGCAGCGCATCAGGAACAGCGGGACTTGCGTTTGACCGGAAGCTTTAGTGCGACACATTTACTAGGCACATTGCAGCAACTGCAAGGGGAGTAACCATGATGATTTCCAGTGATGCATTGCATCTGGGACCTTTGATGTTGCCCTGGACACTCATAATTGTTGCCACTGGCTTGATGCTGTTATCTGCCGTTTTGTTTGGATTAGCCAGAAAGTATTCATGGTCTAAACAGCAGCTTGGACAAAGTCAGGATTTGCTCTGGAGCAGTTTTTTGCTGGGGATGCTGGGTGCACGTCTTGTTTTCGTCCTGCTCAATGCCGAGCTGTATTTTGCAGCACCCATCGACATACTGAAAATCCAGGATAAGGGTTTTCATTTATGGGGCGGGGTGCTGATTGGTGCTTTGTGGTATCTCATTCGAAACAGACAGTTGCAGATCCGATTCAAAGCCATCTTGTTGATCATCTTTATACTTTGGATCGGGCTTGGGCTCGCATTCAAATCCAGTCTAAAAACTGAAGTGGCGTTTCCTGATCTAGCCTTTGCTGGGCTAGAACAGGCGCATCTGGGTACAGACAAGATTCCACTCAGCCAATTCATTGGCCAGCCCACGGTAATTAATTTGTGGGCAAGCTGGTGTCCACCGTGTCACCGCGAAATGCCAGTGTTGGCCAAAGCAGCCCAGCAGCATCCTCAAGTGAATTTTGTCATGCTCAATCAGGGTGAGGAGGTAGCCACCGTAAATGCCTATTTAAGAAAACATCAGTTTCAATTTAAACATGTCCTGCTGGACCCATATGGTGAACTACCCCAGCAGCTGAATAGTTTTGGCCTGCCAACGATGCTGTTTTTTAATGCTCAAGGCCAGCTGGTCGAGCGGCATATGGGGGAACTCAGTCCGGCCATGTTGCAGCAATATTTAAACAGAATTTCAGATCAACCTTAAAAAATGGAAGGACTTAGTATGAACAAAATTTACCAGGTGCTTGGTGCAGGTATGTTCCTGATCATGAGCATGCACACGCAGGCAAATATAAAACAGAACATTGAAAAACAGGGTTTTGTGTTTGTAAAACAGATTCCGGCACCACAAGGAATGACCGGCTGGGTAGGGCATGAAGACCAATACTCCAATACGCTCTTTATCTCCAATGATAATAAATACTATATCAAGGGCGAACTGTTTGATGCGCAAGGGAAAAGCCTGTCCAATGAGCAGATTGAAAAGCATATGAAAAAAGCGGTATTGGACGATGTCTGGAAAACCCTGGAAAAATCGACCTGGATTCAGGATGGCAAGCCAGATGCACCACGGGTGGTCTATGTCTTTTCCGATCCGAATTGTCCATATTGCTATAAATTCTGGCAGGCGGCCCGGCCTTGGGTCGAATCAGGCAAGGTACAGCTGCGTCATATTCAGGTCGGCGTGATCCGTGAAGAAAGCCGGGGTCAGGTGGCAACATTGTTAATGTCGAAAGATCCAGCGGCAGTTTTTAACGATATGAACAAGAATAAAGGCAAAAAGCAGCTCAAGAAAATGGAAAAGATTCCTGCCGAAATTGCTGAAAAGATTGATGCCAATCAGGCCTTGATGGGGAAATACGGCTTTTTTTCCACACCGTCGATGGCCTGGAAAAATAATCAGGGTGAATTTAAATCTACTCAAGGCCTGGCGATGGATGTCAAGGAAATTTTTGAACAATAATATTTTAACTGCATGATAGAAAAGTAATTTTTACTTAAAACATCTATACATGATAGGGAGGCAGATTTACATTGGTGGATAGGCTAAGCATGAAGAGCAGATAAGAAATTTCAAATTTGGATGATCCACGGGTACTGCTTGCTTTGGAACGAACCGCTCTGGCGTGGAATCGGAGTGGTTTGGCATTAATTGCTTTTGGTTTTGTGATTGAAAAATCCAACCTGCTAGTGCAACTGGTGGACCCAGACACTTATGCACAGAAAATAGCTTATTCACAATGGCTGGGAATTGCGGTGATTGTATTTGGTATGTTGGTAAATTTCGCCTCAATCCTGCAATATCGACGGGGGTTGACATCACTGCGACCGCCGGAATTTATTGAAGGTTATTACACCCAGTATCCCGTATGGCTAAATCTGTTTACTGCTTTTAGCGGACTGCTTCTGATCATTTCTTTTTGGCTGCACTAAGAAGAGGGCTGGGCGCAATACAGCTCGTACAGCTTTTGCATCAGGCTCAAGACCTTGGGGTCACTCAGACGATAGAAAATCTGTTTGCCCTCACGTCGGGTGCCAACCATGTCGGCCTTACGCAGTACAGTCAGCTGTTGTGAAAGTGTAGGTTGATGAATATTGGTAGATTCTTCAATTTCCTGAACATTCATTTCCCCGTCGACTAAGATACATAAGATTTTCAGACGATCAGGATTGGCTAAAACTTTTAGGCATTGGCTGACGAAATCGACCTGTGAAAAATCAATTTTGGCATTTGCAGCAATCATATCCATAGATGTCCTCGAAACCTTTGATGTAGCCCGTGCAGTTTACACAATTTACCATAAAACTGCTTGATTATTATTTTTTATTATATAATATAAAAAAGTATATTGTATAGGGATTGATTCATCATGCATGACTTCCTCATCGCATTTATTGGCGGTTTAATGCTCGGACTTTCAGTGGTCGGCTATCTTTACGTCAATGGCCGTATTGCAGGAATCAGTGGTTTGGTTGGGCAGGTATTAAACCCAAAAACCGTATTTAAAACGCCTGCGATCTGGTTTTTATCAGGTTTAATCATCACACCGTTTATTTATGGTCTGTTTGTACAACCTGAAATTGAATTGAATGCCAGCCCATTGATGATGATTGTGGCAGGTCTGCTGGTAGGCTTCGGGACACGTTTGGGGTCGGGCTGTACCAGTGGTCACGGAATTTGTGGCATTAGTCGGCTGTCTAAGCGTTCTATTGTCGCGACGATGACTTTTATGTTTGCAGGTTTTGTCACCGTTTATATTATCCGTCATATCACAGGAGCATTCTAAAATGAAAAATGTGTTTGCCTTTTTATTTGGTGCTCTGTTCTCTGTGGGTCTGATGGTGTCAGGCATGTCCAATCCTGAAAAGGTACTCGATTTCTTGGATCTGTTTGGTGATTGGGATGCCAGTCTGGCCTTTGTGATGATGGGCGCGATTGCGGTGGCCTTTATTCCCTTCCAGAAAGCATTACGTAAGGCTCAACCGAAAACAATATTTAATGAGCCTATTGATTTGCCTAAAAATAATCAGATAGATAAGAAACTGATTACGGGTGCGGTTTTATTTGGTGCAGGTTGGGGGATTGCGGGCATCTGTCCGGCACCAAGTTTCACCTTGATCGGTTTGGGTCACTATCAAGTGCTCTATTTTGTTGTAGCAATGCTGGTGGGTGTATGGATTCACCGTAAATGGTCAGGAGCTTAACTATGCAAGATATTTCAATGGAAAAACAGGTACAACAACCGGTTGTGCAAGATTTCTTTGAAGAAAACACCAATACCTTCAGTTATGTGGTGAGTGATCCTGCAACCGGACATTGTGCCATTATTGACAGTGTCCTGGATTATGATGCGGCCTCGGCCAGCACATCGACTACACATGCAGATCGTATTATTGCCTATGTTAAGGCACAAAATTTAACTGTCGAGTGGATTCTGGAAACCCATGTTCATGCCGATCATCTGACAGCAGCGCAATATCTCAAGGCAGAACTGGGTGGAAAAATTGCCATGAGCCAGAAGATTTCTGTGGTACAGGAAACCTTTGGGGCGATTTATCATCTGGACATGAAACAGTTTAATGCCCTGCAGCCATTTGACTACCTGTTTGAGGATCATGAGCATTTCAAGATTGGTGAAATGGATGCCTATAATATTCCTACGCCAGGGCATACACCGGCCTGTCTCAGCTATGTGATCGGGGATGCGGTATTTGTGGGTGATACCCTGTTTATGCCGGATTATGGTACGGCACGTTGCGATTTTCCGCGTGGTAGTGCATCGACCTTATTCGATTCGGTACAGTCACTGTATCAGCTTTCGCCTGAAACTCGGATGTTCTTGTGTCATGACTATTTGCCTGCAACGCGTCATGATTATGTCTGTGAAACTGATGTACACACCCAGAAAACCCAGAATATTCATATCCAAGAAGGCACCAGTAAAGCAGAGTTTGTCGAAATGCGACATCAGCGTGATGCTACTTTAAATATGCCGAAACTGATTTTGCCGGCAATTCAGATTAATATGAAAGCAGGGCAGTTCCCTGAACCTGAAGCCAATGGTATGTCTTATCTGAAATTGCCATTGAATTATTTTAAATAGTTTTGAACTGCTGCTTCTGTAAGCCCTGTAGATACAGGGCTTTGTTGTTTATAAGACTTGATTATAAAAGGGAAATGCCAGCTCATTTTATTTCCTTCCTATGCTTCACCTCATTCTGTGCCACACTACATTTAAGCATCGGAGGAAAAAAGCAGCTTAGTCTTGATAAATTAAAATAAGTATTTAACTATCCTAAATAATTTTAAAAACTTAACATGACCTGAATATGAGTTCCCCGACCTGAAGACAGGATATTCAGTGTACCATTTGCACGTTGAGCACGTATTTTCATACTTTGTAGCCCTATATGCTTGGCTTCTATAATACATTCAGGATCAAAACCGACGCCATTATCCCGAATATTCAGGATTAATGCATGCTCTGTCTGTTCAAGTCCGATACTAATCTCGCTTGCCTGACTGAACCGTACCGGGTTTATCGGAGCGCAGTATAGCCAACTAGATACAAAAGCATTCCGCGAATCGGCGTTAGAAAGTACAGATCCATTGGCTTTACAGTATGAAAAAACGAGTGTCTATAGTGCGCCGTTATTCATCGGTGCGCAGTTTGACAAAAACTTTGTCTTTAGCGAAGGCGTGATTCAGCCATATGCCCGTTTTGCATTCAGCCATGAGTTGTCTAGCAAACGAGAAATGGATGCAAGTTTTGTTTCTGCACCAGGTTATGTCTTTAGGACACAAGGTGGTGAACCACAACGTAATAGTTTTGATATGAATGTGGGCTTTAAAATGACCTCGATTACCAATCTGTCAATTTTTGGTCAGTACTATGGAAAGTACGCTTCATCAAGTTCGAGTGATCAAGGCGGAAGTATCGGTTTAGAGCTGAACTGGTAATAGATGAGTTAATAAAAACCGGCATAGGCCGGTTTTTTATTAAAGATAAATCTTTAAAATATCAATAAATTACTGGGATATTTTTTTATAGATTTTTCATAAAATTTATAAGTTTTCTGAGTATTTACACATTAAATAAAGAGCTTTTAATGACGACAATATTATTTTTTGACTTCAATTTTCACTAACGCCAAAGCAATCCTGTCCACATGCTGATAAGCCGGTTGTTCTAATTCTTCTCCAAAGATGTCCGGGTCAATCTCTTCATAAGACCAGCTGATATTTTTATACTGCTTCATTAATTTTTCTAAATACTCTACAAAACGATTGCCATCCTGAGTGACGGTAACGCCTGTATATAAGAATATACATCCCCGTAGATTAAGATGCTGGATACCTTCTTTAATGATGCGAAAAGAGAGAGCATTGCCATCTAGCTCATCACCGCCATGCCGGTATTGACGTTGATGTGGGTCGATTAAATAGGGGGGATTGGCAAAAATCAGGTCAAACCGGCCTTGCAGATTTGCAAATAAATCACTCTGTACCGGATGGATTTTTTTTAAACCAGCAAAGTCGATATTCATTTGACTATATAACAGGGCTTTCGGATTAAGATCCGCGACAATCAACTCATCATAATCTAGAAAATTTTTTGCGATACTGACGGCAGCTGCCGAAGTACCACAACATAATTCAACTGCGCGTTTCAATGGATCAGATCGGCTCGCTAAATATTGCTTCAAGTGATAGGCAAAACGATAAGTATCTGGGCCAAAAAATACTGCATCCTGTTCTATGGTCGGAAAGGCAGAGTGAATAAATAACGCATTGTTAAGAGAAGCTACTCGTACCTGACTTAAATATAAGTTTTCCTGAATTTTGAGAAGCTGATGTTCTTCGAGTATGGAAAAAAGCGCAGGATCAAGATCTGTTTTTTTAAATCCAAGATTCCAGCCAAATATATCCTTTAGCGTAATTTCTTTGTTTACATCATTTTGTTTACGATCCAGAATCCGTTGATGAGAAAGTGGGGTAATTGCAGTAAATTGATAGTCTTGCTGTTTTAAGAAATTCAATAAATAAAGTAAAGCCTGTTGTTGGCTGGTTTTTATATCTAAGATCTGGTTCATAAGGATTTTCTCTTGTGATTCTTAGAAAATATCAAGTAATCATTCTGTTGTGCTCATAATAAAAAATGACTCAAAGGATAGCCATAAGAATTGGTTAAGTTTCTTCGTACGTGATAGACAGGTACTTAAAATGAATAAGCTTAATCATCGCTGAAAATGGGAAACTCTTAGGTAAAGAAGTGCTGTGGATTGGTATTATTTATTTTTATCTGCAATCTTGCATAGAGAGAAATAAGTTCACGATATAAAAAATAAAGGCTATCCACCTTACAGATGAATAGCCTTTTAGAATTAAAATTGATAAAAGTCTTAGTCTTTGACTTCCGGTAAATCAAACCAGATTACTTGAGCATCATCCAGAGCTCTCATATCTACTTCATCCAGGAAAGCGATTGCATCACCTGCATTTAAGGTGTATTCGGCAATCTGTACTGAACCTGAAATCACATGCACATAGTTAATATGCTGAGTGGCTTTGATTGCTAAAGCCTGATCTTTTTTGATCACTGCGGTTTTCACTTCAGCATTCTGGCGAATATGCATCGGTGCGTTATCATTTGGTCCACAAATGAGATGCCACTGGTTAGGTTGTTCACGTGGATCCAGCTTAATTTGCTGATAGTTCGGTTGTGCATCATGTTCGTTTGGAATGATCCAGATTTGTAGCAAATGGACCTGTTCATCACCTTGGTTCATTTCACTATGGCGAACACCTGTACCGGCACTCATCAGTTGCCACTCACCCGCAGAAATCCCGCCGTGATTGCCCATGCTGTCCTGATGGGTAATCGTACCTTTAAGTACACAGGTCAGGATTTCCATATTGTCATGTGGGTGTTGACCAAAGCCTTGGTGACCATCGATCAAGTCGTCATTAATCACACGCAGTGCGCTGATACCCATATATTTAGGGTTATACCAGTTACCAAATGAAAAGCTGTGTTTAGATTCCAGCCAGCCCATTTTGACATGACCACGGTTTTCGCTTTTATGCAGGAAAGCATCCATTTTTCATCTCATCTATTTTTTTAACATGATCCTATCTTAGCGTTGTATTTATTTTATAAAAAGCCTATCCATGCGACAGATCATTGCAGTTTTGCAACGATCTGAATTTTATTGAAGCATAAAAAAGCCCACTCGAAAGCGGGCATTTTTTATATAGAACTGATTATTCCAGGAAGCGGACAGTTACACCTGACTTCACTTTACGGCCAAGATCATTGGCATCCCAGTTGGTCAAACGGATACAACCGTGTGAATAAGACTTGGAAATCATCGATGGATTTGGCGTACCATGAATACCAAATGATTTCTTGCTCAGACCAATCCAGATATTACCGACTGGACCATTCGGGCCAGGGGGTAAGGAAAGCGGTTTGGTGTTATTACCTTGAACAAAGTTAGAAGGTGAATAGCTATAATACGGGTTACGCGCCACACCTGTTACTTTATAAGTACCCGTTGGAGAAGGCGTACTAGTATTACCAATACTTGCCGGGAAAGAGGCAATCATTTTATTTTTGCTGTTAAACAGATACAGCTGTTTGGCACCTTTGTGCGCTACAATCAAATGAATGTCTTCAGGCAGGTTGTTACGGACATTAGCAACCAGAAGTTTTTGGCCTGCTTTACTGAAGTTTGCTCCTGGATTGAGCTGTTTCAGGAATGCTTCATCCATGTGGAATTTTTCAGCAAGCATTTCCGACATGCTGGTGTAGTACAGACCAGGCATTTTAGCCTGTAGCGCATAATCAGATGGAATTGATTTTGCCAAAGGTACTTTCAGATCGTCTGCTGAAATGGTGTATTCGACAAATGCAGGCTTAGACGCTTGCAATTCTATCAACTTATCCCAGGTTTCTTTGGTCAATGTACCGGTCGGCTTGATACCATTCATTTGCTGGAAAGAAGCCAGCGCTTTCAGGGTATTTTTACCACTAGTTCCATCAATTGCACCTGGCGAAGCATGAGCATTGTTCAGCATGACATGTGCACGTGCGTAAACAGGGAACTGACCTTTACCAATATCTTCATACCATTCAGCATTATTCAGACCATCTAGCGTCCAAGATGCTTTATTGGCATGAGCAGATGTACTTTTAGCGGCTGCTGTTGGGGCAGCACCGATATCCGCATTTTGATCTTCAGCTGCCTGCAGGCCATCCAGGGTCTCAGAAGCCTGAGTAAGATCGCTTTGTTCCCGAGCTGAAATAGGAGTATCTGTAGATTTGGCTGCTGATGCTTCTGTAGCAAGCGGATCGATCGGGTCTTGAACCGTAACATCAGTCGCTACTTTTTTGGGATTTAATGGCTGTTCAGTAGCAGAAGCAGCGAAGGCAGTACCTGCAATAATGCAACTTAAACTCATTGCGAGCATTGTGCGAACGAACATGTAATTCAACCTAATTATTCATAAACTATTTAAATAACGTAATAAGTATTACAGAAAAACTATGGAGATGCAGTAGTTGTTTTGTGACACCCTTAATTCTTCACTTATGATGATCGATTTTTAAAGTAATGTGAAGTTATTAAAAATGGAGGCTTTTTGCTATGATGTCCTGAATGTCAAAGATTGATGGTAATGTGAATGACGACCTTAAAAAATGATCGTTTTCTGCGTGCATTGTTGCGTGAACCTGTAGATACCACACCCGTATGGATGATGCGCCAGGCAGGCCGTTATTTACCAGAATACCGTGAAACACGCGCCAAGGCAGGGGATTTCCTGTCTCTTTGCAAGAATACCGAATTTGCCTGTGAAGTGACCTTGCAGCCGCTGCGCCGTTATGAACTTGATGCAGCCATTCTATTTTCGGACATTTTGACTGTGCCGGATGCATTAGGTCTGGGTCTGTATTTTGAAGCCGGTGAAGGTCCTAAGTTTCATAAAACCGTACGTACCGAGCAGGATGTAGCGAATCTGCCAGCATTTAATGCCAAAGCAGATCTAGACTATGTCATGAATGCGGTTACTACGATCCGTTCAGCATTAGGTGGACAAGTTCCCTTAATTGGCTTCTCGGGCAGTCCATGGACACTGGCGACTTATATGGTTGAAGGTGGTTCCAGCAAGGATTTCCGCTTTACCAAACAAATGATGTATGCACAGCCTGAAGTGCTGCATGCATTACTTACACGTCTGGCAGATGCAGTAACGGATTACCTGAATGCCCAGATTGATGCAGGTGCTCAGGCGGTGCAGATTTTTGATAGTTGGGGTGGTGCACTAGCGCATCGTGAATATATCGAATTTTCACTTAATTATATGCAGAAAATTGTCGCAGGTTTGCAGCGTGAAAAAGAAGGCCGCAAGATCCCTGTGATCCTTTTCACCAAAGGTGGTGGCCAGTGGCTTGAACCAATGGTAGCAACAGGTGCAGATGCTTTTGGACTGGACTGGACTACGCCGTTGAATGTTGCCCGTCAGACTGTTGCTGGTCGTGCAGCACTACAAGGCAACCTTGATCCTGCAACCTTATATGGTTCTCCAGACGCAATTGCTAAAGCTACCCGGCTGATGCTGGACGATGCATATGCTAATGGTGAAAAGACCGGTTATGTGGCAAATCTTGGACATGGCATTACACAATGGGTAGATCCAGCCCATCCTAAAGCGTTTATTGATACCGTGCATGAGTACAGCGCTAAATATCTTTAGGATGTAAACCTTGATCAACCTACTCAAATCAGGGTTTGAATTTTCTTATAAGGCAGCATCGGCTGCCTTATTTGGGATCTTACTCCTGCTGGCTTTTGCTTTTAGCGCTTCAATGGGGAGTGAACTCTTTTACGGCTTCTACCGTTATGACTACCTTCTATTTTATGCTCTGGTGATTCAGGTCATTCTGTTATATGCCAAATTAGAATCCTGGCCAGAAGCCAGAGTCATTGCGCTATTTCATATTCTGGCGATGGTGATGGAAATTTTTCTAACCCATCCTGCGATTGCTTCCTGGCATTATCCACAACCCGCCATTTTCAAGATCTTAACCGTCCCGTTGTTTGCAGGATTTATGTATTCAGCGGTTGGCAGTTTTTTTGCGCGTTCATTACGTCTGTTTCAGGTCTCTTTTAATCACTTACCTGGTTTTGCCAATATGATGGCACTGGCCTTGTTGTCCTATATTAACTTCATGAGCAAGTTCTTTATTCCAGACTATCGTATTCTTCTTTTTATCTGGAGCGCGCTGATCTTCTGGAAAACTCAAATCCGCTTTCAGCTGAACCGGCATTCCTTTCAGTTGCCGATGTTACCGGTCCTGGCTTTACTGGCCTTTATTATCTGGATTGCAGAGAATATCAGTACCTTTTACCAGATCTGGCTCT
Organism: Acinetobacter sp. HA; assembly: GCF_000264725.1. NCBI lineage: Bacteria > Pseudomonadati > Pseudomonadota > Gammaproteobacteria > Moraxellales > Moraxellaceae > Acinetobacter > Acinetobacter sp. HA. The sequence continues at coordinate 31,911 of NZ_AJXD01000013.1, forward strand.
ATCCAAGTCAGGTAGAAAATTGGCATATGGTCGGCTGGGCAAAATTAGGTTCCTGGTACTTGTTATTATTGCTCAGTCTGGTGCTGGTTATGAAGATTTTAGGGGTACGTGATTCTAGAGGAAATTGGCAGTTGAAAGCTTCTTCATAAAATTAATGTTTTCTTTGGTTAACATGGACGTTTTTAACATTTCGTATCGATCAGCTTCCAGCTAATCTGCTTAATGTGTAATATAAATTACATAATTATATCAATAACAAAGATGCAGAGAATAACCGGAGAATAAGTATGTTGAAAAAAATTATGCTCGCAGCAGTATTAGCGACTGGTTCGAGCCTGGCGATGGCTGACAATGATGTTGGTTGTGGTGTCGGTAGTCAGGTGTGGGCAGGTCAGTCAGGCATTATTCCTAAACTGCTTGCTGGTACTACAAACGTTCTGTTTACTAACCAATGGCTAGGGATTACTTTCGGTACCTTGGGTTGTAGTCAGGGAGGAACAGTCACGGCACAAGTTGTGACGTTTACCAATGAAAATGCGGAAGCATTGGCACGCGATATGGCTGTTGGTGAAGGTGAAAGCCTGAATGTACTTGCAGAATTGCTGAATATTAAATCTGAAGATAAGGCACGCTTCTTTACTTTATCCAAGCAGAATTTCTCTGAAATCTATTCAGAAGAAAATCAAAATACTTTACAGGTTTTGAGCTCATTACAAAACGTGATGGCTAAAGATGAAGTGTTAAAATCTTACATCTAACGGATCCTTAAAAAACCCTGCTACTGGCAGGGTTTTCTTATGACTATAAAAACCCGAGAATACGTTGACTGAATGAAATATGCCTTTTTACTCATAGCTTTGCTATCGAGTCCCGTAAGTTTTGCTACGACCATTTCCCCAGATATTCAGCCTTATCTTGATCAGGCGGTACAGAAGCAGCTGTTTAAGGCGGAAACCTGGCAGCGTTTAATGTATGCCAATAGCAAAGGTCAGAGTGAGGTCAGCTACTCTGGTTATTTTCTGGCAGAGCAGGGAGGAAGTAACCTGCAACAGGAAATGCAGCAGAATATACAGGCATTATTTTTAGCAGCTGCCCCCAACCAGTCCGTGCGCTGCAAGTTTCCCGCACGTAGTCACTGGCTCATGCAGCAGTTAAATATCTCTGAGCAGCAATTGCCTGAGCTAAGTTGCCCTGATCTTGAACGCTGGATTGGGGAGGTTAAGCCTTATAAAGCTACCCTGATTTATGCGACAGATTTTATGGGGAATCCGAGCTCAATGTTTGGGCATACTTTGCTGCGTCTGGACCCTAAAGACCAGCAGGAACTCAAGCTGATTTCTTATGCAGTCAATTATGCAGCGACCGTAGACAGCAATGATAACTGGTCTTTTGCCTGGAAAGGCTTAACCGGGCAATATCCGGGTGAATATTCACTGATGCCTTATTATCGTAAGGTCAAAGAGTATGGGGATTTTGAAAGCCGAGATTTATGGGAATATGAACTTAATCTGACGCCCGAAGAAACCACTTTTCTAGTACAGCATCTGTGGGAAATGCAACAGGTCAATTTCCCTTATTATTTTATTAATGATAATTGTTCATATCGTCTCTTAGGTCTGCTCGACTTAGTCCGACCTGGACTGAATCTGCAAAAACAGTTCGGTACAACCGCTATTCCGGTAGAAACCCTAAAAGTTGTCGAGCAGCAGGGGCTGATTCGGGAAAAAATCTATCGACCAGCCCTCGAAACCCAGTTGCTGGCTCAATCTCGCCAGCATGGTAAAGTTCTGGCAAAAACTGCACATCAGGTCGCTTATGTAGAAACTGCTAAGATGTCTGAGATCTTGCACAACTATCCTGCTGAAGATCAGGCCAAGATACTGGAAATGGCCTATGATCATTTATATCTGGATTTTCTGCGTCAGGAAGTAGATGAAGCATTTGCCCAACCACGCTTTCGCAAGTTATTGGGATTAAGAAGCCAGCTGGCCATAGAGAAACAGCGTCAGCAGCCAGAAACTCCAAAAGTAGATCCGACCCAAAGCCATCATGCACGTAATTTCGTATTTAAGGCTGGACAGGTACAGGATCAAACTGCGATTCAGTTAGGTTTCCGTCAGGCTTATCATGATCTGATGGATCCACAAGGCGGATTACGCACAGGCACTCAATTATTATTTCTCGATGGTGCGCTGCAATACCGTGATGATCGTATCAAACTGGAACATCTAGACCTGTTAACAGTTAATTCTTATAACCCGATTCATGCATTTAAGGTTCCGTTGTCTTGGGGCTTTAATCTGAGCTGGAAACAGGAAGCTCTTGACCGGGAAGGAGGGTTCAGTACTGAGCAGCAGCATGGTGTAGCCAATTTTCAGGTACAGGGTGGCTATAGCTGGGCTAATGCCGAACGTGAACATCTATGTTATGTGCAATTACAAACGCATGTGCAGGCTGGTAAAGCACTTGATGAGGGCTGGCGTGCAGGTCTGGGGCCAACCGCAGGCTGTCAGAATATCTGGACAGACCGAATTAACAGTCTGGTACAGATAGAGCTCCCGTATTGGCATGACAGTCAGCAATGGATGCTCAACCTGAATACAGAACTGCAATATAGCCTAAATATGCAAAATGCCATTCGGATTGGATGGCAATACCAGCATCAGGGAAGCCTAGACTGGCAGGCATTGCATTTACACTATATTCGTTATTTTTAAGTGAATTTTCGAGTAAAATCTCTAAAAGTTACTGATTTAAATAAAAAATAGAAGTTACAATAATATAAGGATTTTGTGGCTGTTTTAGATGTTGTTTCATCAAAATTATGGATGCATGGGGTAACGATAGCTTATAAATTTGATATATTGTTCACCTAATTTATTGGGGTGTTTGAGTATGGACAATGAATGTATGGATATGCTAGCGGGACAGTGGCAGCATATATGCCAAAATTATTCATCAGATGATTTAGTCCATGCCTTCCAGTTTATACAGGATAATGCCCTGATACTGGTGGAAGAGTTTTATAAAAATATGCGGCTGGAAAAAGAGTCGGCAGAGTTCTTTTCTGACGATCTGATTCAGCAGCGTCTGCGCAACACCTTGCATCAATGGCTGTTAGAAAGTTTTAGTGTCGGTATCAATAAGCACTATTTACAGGCTGTACAGAAACAGCATACCGTCGGTCATGTCCATGCCCGGGTAGGTATTCCGTCCTGGCTGATTATGCGTGGTGTACGTGAAATTGAACGCAAGATATTTGAGCTGTTAGAAGAAGATGATCAGTTGCTGACACTGACGACCTGTAGCTATCTGGTACAGGTTATGAGCTTCGCTACTGAAATCATGTGCCGTTCCTATGAGGCAAAAACTGCCAAAAATCAGGAAATCAAGCACAGTTATCGTCTGTTCTCTGCCATGCAGGATGTTGCAGTACAAAAAGATAAGCAGCGTAGTTGCTTACTCGACTGGGAAAATGAGCTGATGTACAAAGTGTTCTCAGGTCAGGAAACCCTACGTCATCCACTACTGTCCAAATCTGAATTTGGCCTATGGTTTATTCATAAAGCCTCGTATGCATTTACTGGCTCAGATCAGGTTCAGCTAATTATTGAACGCATTCATCAGGTCGATACGCTAAATCAGATCATTTTAGAATGTCAGGATGAAGCGAAAAAACTGAACCTGATTCAGCAGATTCGTGAGCTGAATCGTGAGATTCAGCATCTGATTGATCAGCTATTTCAGGTGGCAGAATATATTGAATCGGGTAATGATTCCCTGACTCAATTACTCAATCGTCGCTATCTAAATACCATTATTTCCCGCGAAATTACTTATTCACGTCAGAACCAGACACCGCTTGCCTTATTGGCGCTGGATGCCGATTTCTTTAAAACCATTAACGACAAATTTGGTCATGCGGCGGGTGATCTGGCTCTGAAATTTATTGCGGATGGATTACAGCAATACAGTCAGGGCAGTGACTATGCTTTCCGTGTGGGGGGCGAAGAATTCTTGCTATTGCTGGTTGATACCGATCAACGCCGTGCCATGCATATTGCAGAAAATATCCGTAAATTTGTTGAAGAAGGCATAATCACGACTGCACAGGGTATTCAGTTCAAGTTTACCGTGAGTATTGGCTGTGTGATTTATGATGGTCATCCGGACTACCAGAAGTTCCTGGATACTGCCGATACAGCTTTATATGCAGCAAAAAATACTGGTCGTAATCGGGTGTATCTGGCAAAAAATGACCCGGATACGCGGGTGTTGAATACACCATCACTGACCTAAATTATTGATGGGATTGCAGCGATTCAATCCAGTCTTTAAATTGCTGTTTTTGCTTAATGTACTCGGGATGAAGTTTGGCTTCATCCCATTTTTTTTTAAAGATACGTGCTGCGGCAGCTTTAACGGGATCTTCTCGCTGACGAGGCAATTCGTCTCTGCCGTGGGCGCCGCTCAATCCTTTTTTGTCATCTGGCACCGGACCGTCATATTTTTTACCGCCTTTATGATTAGCATAGCGGCGGGCACGGGTATAGCCCATCTGCAAGAATTTACGTGCCATATCCGCACCAATAAAATCTTCTTTTTCCAGATAATCTATAAACATGGCATAAATCTTAGTACTGCTCGCTTGGGCTTTCTCTTCATCGGCAAAACGCCAATGTGGCAAAATTTCCGATTTATACGGTTCAACTGAAAGCACGCCCTGTTCACCACGTCCAATCCTGTACAATTCAGGCCGTTTTCTAAAATCAATTTTTTCAAAATCCAGCGAGTAATCAAAACTGGTCGAAACTACCCGCGAGGTTTTACGGGGAACATTTTTTGAAGATTTTTTAATCGTCATATTTTCTCCTTATGTATCTATATTTCCCTATAACCATGAATGCCTGTCTGTATTTTTGAAGTCCATGAGCTTTCTTAAAATGTATGTATTTTTTATTAAGTGCAATAGACAAGCAGATCAATCTGCATAACTGAACAGATGATCAGGAATAATGTAGGATGGAAGTGTGCTAAAGCGGGTAGTGATGCTGTAATGAATTGTAGAAGTCGAATTTATTTATAATTTTAAAAAGAAAAACCTGCAAAAGCAGGTTTTAGGCTTCAACTACGACAAAGTATTTTTTGACTGCCTCTACCACTTCAAAAGTACCGACAAAGCCTGGCGGAATAATACCTGCATCACCGGCTTTGATTTCTACATAACTTTTTTTGTTGGCATCATGCAGGCGAACTGTACCTTCAATGACCGTAAAGAATTCCTGTTTATTCTCAGCGAACACAATATTCCATGCACCTATTTCACATTCCCAGATACCACAATTCATATTGGGATGATCATACAAGCTTTGTGTAGAACGTTTAGGATTGCCAGCGACCAGGCGATCAGGACGGGGATAATCAATTATGGTTTCACTCTGGGTTAAACCATGACCTGCTAACCAAATTGATGACATAGTGAATCCTCAAGTTAAAGTTATCTGAAATTGAACAAATTAAAGCACATATAAAAAAGCCTCAACAAGTGTCGAGGCTTTTGAAATCAAAACGATTAGTAAGCTTCAGGTACTGCGCTCAGGAATTCACGACGTTCTTCTTTATTGGTTTTAAAATCACCCACAAAAGAAACAGTACGTGTCGTTGATTCCTGCTTACCCACACCACGCATCATCATGCACATATGCGCAGAATCAATTACTACAGCCACACCACGTGCGCTAGTCACTTCAGCCACTGCTTCTGCAATTTGCTGGGTCAGATTTTCCTGAATCTGTAAGCGACGTGCAAACATTTCAGTAATACGGGCAAATTTAGACAGACCTAAAACACGGCCTTCTGGCAAATAAGCAATGTGCACACGACCATAAAATGGCAATAAATGGTGTTCACACAGCGAATAGAATTCGATATTTTTGACCAAAACCATCTCATGGTTATCAGACGGGAATACCGCATTATTGGTCACTTCTTCCAGAGTCTGGCTATAGCCGGAAGTTAAATACGAAAAAGCTTTCGCAGCACGCACAGGCGTATCTTTGAGACCAGGGCGATTTAAATCTTCACCAACGGCAGTAAGAATGTTTGCGTAGGATTGCTGCATAGTCATATGACGTATTCACTTACACTGAGATAGAACAAGGACGGCATTGTAGCAGAAAACTATTACATTGCCTTAATTTGGAGTTAATTCCGATTACTGTTTGAACTTTGGATTCTTTTCCGCACGCTTGAGCAGAACCAGCACAGCGCCAGTACCGCCCTGGTTTTCAGGTGCGCTGACAAAGGCCAAAACATCACGGTGCTGACGCAGCCAGCCATTTACGTAGGTCTTTAAAATGGCTTCCGGACCTTTACCATGTACGATCTTAATTACGTTCTGATTTTCATCTTTCGCCATCTGGATAATTTGCAATACTGCAACACGTGCTTCTTCCACGGTACAGCCGTGCAGATCGACTGCTTCATACCAGCGCAGATTGCCGGCTTTCAGATCTTCAAAGACTTTGTGCTGTAGGGTCGCAATGCGATAGCTCAACGCAGCCTGACTTCCGACTGGATTCAGTATGGCCTGGGTATCTGAAAGGGCAGTTTCATCAGTCTGCATCGGACCTTCAGCAGCAGCACGTTTGGCTAGTGTCTGTGCATCCGGTTTTTTCTTGCCGGCTTTTTCGATTTTTGCGATATTGCCATTATCGATTTTTTGTACACCCTGCATCTGTTTACGAAACAATTCCAGCTCATCAGCTTGTTCCTGTTCAGGTGTTTTCACCACAGGTGCTTCAACTTCAACGCGTGGCTGTGGATTGCTGATCTGTTTTTTAAATTGCTTTAGTAAGTTAAACTGATCTTTGGAAAGCGAAGAATCGTGTTTGCTCATAATCAAAAAACATGCAAGATGCGAAAATATTGATAAATTATAGTCCTGATTCAAGAAAATGAGAACTGCATTGCGCTTATACTGTTTAGGTATTCTGTTCAAGTGAATATTTAAATGAAATTTAAACGTGAATATACAATAAGAGCTCACGTTTATTATTTGATTTTTTAGGTCTTACTGTTCATATAAGCAGAATGTATTTGATTATATCCAGGCTGATAGGCTGATAGGCTGATAGGCTGATAGGCTGATAGGCTGAATTTTAGAGAGAGATTTCAAGCTGGGGCAGAACAGAAAAACAGATAAATTAGAAGGTCTAAAAGTTGATTCAGGGAGTAGGAAGAATCAGGGCAAAACGAATTTTGCCCTGAATTGAAAATTTTTATACAGCTTCTGGTTCACCAAACAGTTCGCGGAATGCATGATCCGGACGCGGCTGTTTCATAAAGCTTTCACCAACCAGAAAGGCATGAATATCATGTTCCTGCATCATCGCGACATCTGCAGGTGTTGAAATACCACTTTCAGTCACCAACAGGCGAGATGGATCGAGTAACTGTTTTAAACGCAGTGAGGTATTTAAATCAACATCAAAGGTCTTCAAGTTACGGTTATTTACCCCCAACAGGCAGCGATCTGAAAGTTTAAGCGCACGTTCGAGTTCGGCCTCATCATGCACTTCGACTAAAACATCCAGATGATGCTCAAAAGCAGTCTTCGACATTTCTTCCAGTTGCTGATCAGACAGGCAAGCCACAATCAGCAAGATACAGTCTGCATGTAAAGCTCGCGCTTCAATCACCCCATAAGGATCAATCAGGAAATCTTTACGTAGGGCTGGCAAATCGCAATGCGAACGTGCAATCTGAATATTCTCATCAGCACCCTGGAAGAAATCCACATCGGTCAATACGGATAAACATGCAGCGCCTGCATCCTGATACTGTGCGGCAATTTCCGCTGGATTAAAGTTTTCACGGATAATGCCTTTGGATGGAGAGGCTTTTTTGATTTCAGCAATCACCCCCGGGCGCTTAGCCAGCAATGATTGAGCAAAGCCACGTACAGGTGTGGCAGCTTGAGCCAGCTCTTCAACATCCTTATAACTTTTTTGCTTCAGACGTGCAGCAAATTCTTCTTTTTTCCGGTCTACGATCTTACCTAGAATCGTATTTGCGATATCTACCATGATTAAAAATTCCTGCTGTCTTAGATGTCGTATTCTTTGAGCGTATTGCCAAATTCTGCCAAAATGCCCATTTTTTCTAGAGCTTGCCCCCCATAAATAATGTCATGGGCAAGAGCAACACCCTGTTTATAGCTGGTGGTTAAACCAGCTACATAGATACCTGCACCAGCATTAAGCGCCACCATATTTGCGGCTTTTTCACCAATTTCAGATTTCTTTTTGCTTAATGCGTCTTTAATCAGTTTTAAGCTGTCGGCAGCACTGTCAATGGTTAGACCTGTTAAGGTTTGAGAGGCAATATCGACCTGTTCAGGAATAATTTCCCATTCAGTGATTTCACCATTCTTGAGTTCAGCCACATAAGTTTTAGATGCTAAACTGATTTCATCTAAACCATCTTGTGAATGCACCACCATGACGTGTTCAGCACCGAGTTGCTTAAGCACTTCAGCCATTGGGCGGCACAATTCATGTGAGAAAACACCAATGACAAAGCGTTTTACTCCAGCCGGATTCGTAAGCGGGCCGAGTAAATTAAAAATACTACGGAAACCCAATTCTTTACGTGGCACAGCGGCATATTTCATCGCTTTGTGATGATTTGGGGCGAATAAAAACCCTACACCAATTTCACGAATGCAACGTTCACTTTGCTCAAGACTCAGATCAAGGCGGATACCTGCTTGCTCTAGGACATCAGATGAACCTGATTTACCAGAAACCCCACGACCGCCATGTTTAGCAACAGTTCCGCCTGCAGCCGCAATCACAAAACTTGAAGCAGTAGAGACGTTAAATAAGTTCTGACCATCACCGCCTGTGCCAACAATGTCGACCAAATATGGCAAATCGCTGACATCAATTTTCAGTGCCAATTCACGCATTACACGTGCTGCAGCAGTAATTTCATCGATGCTTTCGCCTTTTAAGCGTAGACCCATCATCAGGGCGCCAATTTGTGCATCAGTGGCTTCACCCGACATGATGCAACGCATCACGTCTTCCATTTGTGGCTGAGTCAGGTGAATGTTTTTTGTAATATGGTTTAAAGCTTGTTGAATGTTCATCATTATTTACGCATAAATTTCTAGGAAGTTTTTAAAGATTTGATGGCCATGCTGGCTCAGGATGGACTCCGGATGGAACTGCACACCTTCAACAGGCAATGTCTTATGTTTTACGCCCATGATTTCTTCCATTGAGCCATCTGCTTCATTGGTCCAGCAGGTCACTTCCAGACATTCCGGCAAGGTCGCCTGATCAATCACCAATGAGTGATAGCGCGTCGCAGAAAATGGAGAAGGCAGGTTGCTGAAAATCCCTTTGTCACTGTGATACATGTCGGATAGACGGCCGTGCATGACACGTTTAGCGCGTACAATGTCACCGCCAAATGCCTGACCAATACTTTGATGGCCGAGACATACGCCTAATAGCGGAATCTTGCCAGAAAAGTGCTGAATCGCAGGAATGGAAATACCGGCTTCACTTGGAGAACATGGACCAGGACCAATGACCAGATACTTGGGTTGCCATCGCTCAATATCTTCCAAAGTCACGGCATCATTACGGACTACTTTTACTTCTTGATTCAGCTCGCCAAAGTACTGGACGATGTTGTAAGTAAAGGAGTCATAGTTGTCGATCATTAAAAGCATGAGCTTAACCTATTGAAATTAATGTACTTAAATTGTGCTTGAGTAATTCAGAGCGTGCTTTATTAGCAGTTTTTTAGCTAGCTAGAAAAGCTGACTAAACTGTTGATTTCATTGTGTGAAAATAAAGCGACAATCATCATAGCAAATAATCTGAAACTACGGCGCAACAATTTGCCCAATTTTTCTGCTTAGCCAAATGAACAGGGTTGATAAGGCTCAACACATACGGTGATATAACCAAAATATAGTAAATAACTAAAAGTAAGTTTAGGTCAAAAAATATGTATACATAATTTTGATGCTTTAATTTTTTTATGAGTTGCTTTAAAAAACAACAGTTGATTAGCAGGTGGAGAAAACGGAACAGTATTCTTATCGTTTATTTATCTAAAGTGACTCAATTTGGTGAGTATTTTCTTAACCTTAAACTTTAAGAAAAACTGAATATTTGCAGTAAAATACAAAAATACCTTTTAAATCGGTTAAGAACTCACCTAAAGTTTATAAAAGCTACATAAGCTCATCATTATTTACCAGAAATAACATCTATAGTGAATTTACCGCACTGTTAAGGTGCAGTGTGAAATCTAACGAAACAAAAATCACAGAGAATGCTTGAATATAGTGCATTTAATTATACAGACAGTATAATAGGCCGAAAGTATTTCTTTCAATCCACGTATTCTCATAAGGATTTCAAGATTTTAGCTATACTTTTAAAAGTTGGTACGGTAATTGCTTAATAACTACCAACTACTAACACGCACTTCGTAAGTGCAACAAAAAAACATCGGAGCAAATTGAGCATGGCGAACAAGGTCCTTCAACTCATCCAAGAAAGTGGCGCAAAATGGGTAGACTTCCGTTTTACAGACACTAAAGGTAAAGAGCAACACGTGACTTACCCAGCAGACACTATTGATGAAGATACATTTGAAGACGGTAAAATGTTCGATGGTTCTTCAATCTCTGGCTGGAAAGGTATTGAAGCGTCAGACATGATTTTACGCCCAGATGCTGAAACAGGTTTTATCGACCCGTTCTTCGCTGAGCCTACAGTTGTTGTGACTTGTGATGTCATTGAACCTTCAACTGGTCAAGGTTATGACCGTGACCCACGTTCAATCGCTCGCCGTGCAGAAGAATACCTAAAATCTACTGGTATTGGTGATACTGCATTCTTCGGTCCTGAACCAGAATTCTTCGTATTTGACGAAGTAAAATGGGAAATCGACATGTCTGGCGCTCGCCATACATTGATCGCTGAAGAGGCTGCATGGTCAACTGGCAAAGACTACGAATCAGGTAACTCTGGTCACCGTCCACGTGTTAAAGGCGGTTACTTCCCAGTTCCTCCTGTAGATTCTCACCACGATATGCGTGCAGACATGTGTGCAAAAATCGAAGAGATCATGGGCCCAGGCCGTGTAGAAGTACATCACCACGAAGTTGCATCTTGCCAGCTTGAAATCGGTGTAAGCTTCAACACAATGGTTCGTAAAGCAGACGAAGTACAACAGTTTAAATATGCTGTTTGGAACGTTGCGCACCAATACGCGAAAACTGCGACTTTCATGCCTAAACCAATGGTAGGCGATAACGGTTCTGGTATGCACGTTCACATGTCAATCTCTAAAGATGGCAAGAACCTGTTTGCTGGTGATGAATATGCAGGTCTTTCTGAAACTGCACTTTACTTCATCGGTGGTGTGATCAAACACGCGCGTTCATTGAATGCGATCACTAACCCGTCTACAAACTCATACAAGCGTCTGGTACCGCACTTCGAAGCACCAATTATGTTGGCTTACTCTGCGCGTAACCGTTCTGCTTCTATCCGTATTCCATACGTTTCTAGCCCTAAAGGCAAACGTATCGAAGCACGTTTCCCTGATCCAATGATGAACCCGTACCTAGGTTTCGCTGCATTGTTGATGGCTGGTCTTGATGGTATCCAGAACAAGATCCATCCAGGTGAAGCTGCAGACAAGAACTTGTACGATCTTCCTCCAGAAGAAGAGGCTAAAATCCCTACAGTGGCACACAGTCTTGAAATGGCTCTTGAAGCGCTTCAAGCGGACCAGGATTACCTGCTTAAAGGTGGTGTGTTCACTAAAGAAATGCTTGATGCCTATATCGAGCTTAAAACTGAAGAAGTACGTCGTCTGAACACGACTACTCACCCAGTTGAATTTGATATGTACTACAGCCTGTAATTCTTCCAAGAATTTCACTGTAAAAAAGACCCGCCTTTGTGCGGGTTTTTTTTGTATGATGTTGTTATTGATTAAAGATAAATGATTATGGCAGCACGTAAAAAACATACTGGCTTTTTTCCCTGGATTGATCCGCAAGATCACAGTAAAGGTTTTAAACTGAATTTTTCTGAAGTGACCTATATAGAAGTCGGACGTACACCTGAAGGTTATAAGCAGGTGGAATTCGTTGCATTGCGAAATCCTGAATTGGCTTTGGATTATAACTATCCGCAAAGCTTTTATATCACCACAGATGGAATAATTCTGAAAAAACTGCCAAGTGGCAAATATGAAGTTATCGCCAAGACAGATAATGCCTGATCATGAAGTTGGGAATGTTGTGAGTTTAAAATTTAAGAATCAGCCTAGACAGCAAATACCAGCTGTATTTCGGGAATGGCTATATGCATCAGGATCATTAACCCAGCAATTAACTGATTTGGCAGATGGGCAATTTAGGGTGCAGCCATTAAAAGAACATTTTCAGCGTTTAAGCTTTGAAAATGCCAGCTGGATGGGGATGCCACATCAACATACCTCTTGGGTGCGGGAAAGCTATTTATATGGTTGTGATGAACAACCTTGGGTGAAGGCTAGAAGTATTTTCCCGATTTTAAGCCTGCAAAAACGGGCACGGATTTTTCAGTATATTGGATCGAAGCCGATTGGCTGGCTGTTATTCCAGCGTACTAATCCGCATTGTGAGCGTCGTGTGATCTATCTTGAAGATGGGTGGACCCGCCAGAGCTGTTATACTTGGCATGGCTGTAAATTTATCGTACAAGAAACATTTTTACCGGCTTTCCAGCAATATATAGAAAATCAACAGGCTTAACTTGATATGGCAACTGCACAAGCAATTAACTGGCGTGAACGTCTGAGCGCCTATTATTATCTTTGTCGTTTTGATAACCCCATTGGCACAGAACTGGTTTTTTGGCCCACCATGTGGGCGCTTTGGGTGGCTGCAAAGGGAATACCTGATCTGAGTATTCTGGTGCTAATGATTCTTGGTGTCATCTTTATGCGTGCAGCAGGTTGTGCCATTAATGACTTTGCCGACCGAAAGGTGGATGCACATGTGGAGCGAACAAAAACACGTCCACTGGCAACTGGAATCATTAGTGGTAAAGAAGCAGTAATGGTATTCCTGGTGCTGGTGGCTGCTAGTGCCTGCTTGCTGTTCTTCTTACCGATTGAAACGTTCTATTGGTCATTTGGGGCTTTATTTCTAGCTTTCATTTATCCTTTTATGAAACGCTATACGCATTTACCGCAGGTATTCTTGGGTGCGGCATTTTCATGGTCCATTCCCATGGCTTATACCGCAGTAGGGCAGACTCCGGATTTAACCTGCTGGTTGCTGTATTTTGGTAATCTGGCCTGGACTGTAGCATATGACACCCAATATGCGATTACGGATCGTGAATATGATCTTAAAATTGGGGTGAAATCGACAGCTATTTTATTTGGCCAGCATGACATTCAAATTATTAGTGCTTTACAGGCCGTTAGTATTGGGTTGATTGCTGCGGCACTTTGGCTGGAAAATTTATTGCTTCCATTTGGTCTGGCTGCACTCATTGTTGTAGCTATTGATTTTATTTACCAATGGTACAAAACACGTGATCGAGATCCTCAATGGTGTTTTTGGGCATTCCGGCATAACCGTTGGGTAGGGCTGATGATTTTCCTGGGAATCTTTGCTGCATTTCTGTAACTGCATGCTGTCGATTCATAACAAAAGCATCCTATAAGGGTGCTTTTTTTTATGATTAATTCAAATCTGCTTCATGAAAATATAAACAACAATAAGGGATTAGAATATGAACAGCATAATGAAAAACGGTTTCAAAAAAACTTGTCTGGCGGTCATATGTTCAATGACATTGTTAATGACAGCATGTAATGACGATGATGATGATTCGTTTCGCCCCCAGGAAAGGGTATTTTTAAATCAGCAGTCGTATGATGCAGATACCTTACCTGAAGCTTCAGACATTCAAGTCATACGCTATAACATGCCAAATGTACGAGGTGAGCGTGCTGAAGCGACAGCCATGGTTTTTTATCCAAATACACCTCAACCTCAAGATGGTTGGAGGGTTGTGGTTTGGGAACATGGTACAGTCGGTAGCGGTGATTCTTGTGCACCAAGTAATAACCAGCTGAATAATAATTTTAAAGGACTGGCTAGCAGCTTGCTTGCACAGGGATATGTGATCGTTGCACCTGATTATGAAGGGCTAGGTACTCGTGGGATTCATCCTTATTTAAACTTAAAAAGTGCTGCACAATCGGCTATCTATGCTGTAAGAGCCTTTAAAGAACAACAAGGAAATCGATTTAATGGTGCTTGGGTCTCAGTGGGACAATCACAAGGAGGGCATGCATCACTTGCTACAGCACAGTTTGCTGATGAAGATCCAAATTATAAGGCAGCAGTTGCAGCAGCTCCGGCTTCAAGTCTGGGTTATATTATTAGTGAAGTTGCACCGCAAGCGCTAAATGGTCTGGTTGAGGCGGGGCAAGATGATGTGGCAAAAGCAGTCTATGCGGAATTGCTTGCTTACGCCGCCTATGTGGCAGTAGGCATTAAAGCCTATGAACCAAACTTTAATTATCGCAATATATTTTCAGATCGTGCAGGGATTGTGGCTGAAAAAGCAGAAGGCACGACTGGAGAAAATGGGCTTTGCCTAGGGCCACTGATTGCTGAATATATTCAAGATATTGATAATTATTTGGTTGATAATCCAGAGCAGACTGTCGTTGATTATCCAGGATTAGTAGAAAATTTCCAGGATAATCCGTCGGTGAAAAAGTTTCTTGAGGACAATCAGCCTGCAACTGAAAAAATTAATGTTCCTGTAATGATCATTCAAGGTACTTTAGATATGGCTGTACCGTATCCAGTAACAGATGGTTTGCAGCAAGGCTTAAAAGATATGGGTACTGCAGTGACTTTTGTACCGGTAGTTGGTGCTTCACATACTGAGGCCATTGTACTAAGTAGAGACCAGTTAGTAAGTTTCATTAATACTCATATGCCTTCAGGTATTTCTGTGAGTCCTTAATCAAAAAAAGGAGCTTCGGCTCCATTGCTGTCCCACAATTTTTCACAAGAGGAAGCTCAAATGAGCTTCCTCTTGTTTTATGGGTATTTTATCGGGTGAAAATAAAGCTTTTAAAGTTCTTCTTTCAAACAAATTCACTTGAATTATTCTGAGTAAACGTTGAACTGTCCAACCTGTTTTTCCTAAATGTTGAGCGAAACTCACCAATAAATAGGCGATCATCGCAATCCAGATTTGTGTCTGAATTGCGTTCCTGCTGCGGCCTAGAAACGCTTTTAATTTGAGATTCTGCTTAATCGCCTTAAAGAACAGCTCAACTTTCCAACGATCTTTATAAATCGCCGTAATGGTGGAGGCGGCTAAATGAAAGTTATTGCTGAGAAAGCTAAAGTGCTTGCCACTTTGCTGATCTCTATATTCAATTCTTCTTAACACTGGGGCTTTTCTTTTTAGGGCATGTGCGCTATTCAGCTGAATGGTTTCATCTTTTAGAATACCTTTGGATTCAAGCACTGGATGTTGCTGGATCACCTGATACACAGATTTAGGCCTAAAACGTGTGACAAATCCAATGTTTTGAGCAGTCAGATTTGCATACCATTGGTAATCGACATAGCCTTTATCAAAAACTACAATGCTGCCAGCAGGAAACTGGAATTTGCGGCCTTGTACCATGTCATTTTCTTTGCCATTTTCAACTGCAACAAACTCAGGAATATCATTGCTGTGATTCAATCCTATGCTGAGTTTCATGCTGGCTTTTGAGTCGTGAACTTTGGCCCATTCACATAAGGAAAGCGACAGGTCAATATGACTGGCATCCAAGGAATACAAGGGATTCTTAAAGCGAAATTTATGAGCTACTTTTGAGTGTTCATAGTATTTAAGCAACTTGTAAAATAGCTGTTGATACAAGGCAGCAGGCTGCTGCTCATTGATTCGTGCCAGCGTGCTTCGGGGAATAGACTTTGCTCCGAGATGACTTAGCTTTTCCTGTTGGCACTCCAAATTGGATTGAATATCTCTCAGACTTTGCCTACAAGAGAATTGAGACATCAATATGGCAATAAACTGATCCCACCGGGAAGCCGCTCTAAATTTCTGTCCAACATGGTGTACTTTAGCAAGTTGTTCAAAATCCTGTCGCACAACAGGTTTAATTAGCTCATGAAATACGGTATTCTGATGGGACAAAACCTGAATCCTGGTCGTTAAAGTGTTTGTTTGCACTCATATTTTAACTGTTAGGACTCAGGTTTTTTTATTTAAAGCAAACTATGGGACAGCAGTGGCTTCGGCTCCTTTTTTTATTTGTTATCTTGCTAAGTCTTGAGCAATCATCTGAGTTTGTTATAGTGGCTCAAGATTTTAGATCAAGAGTATAGGTTTGTTATGTCGCAACAGACAAAAACCCGCAGTGTCAAGAAACTGGTTATTTTTGGAACCCTAGCTTTATGTATTCCAATCTTTTTGGTCACGATGGCATTTCTGGCTGTAAATAGTGATGCCAAAAATCAGGAAAAGTATAAACAGCAGCAGGCTGAAATGATCGCCCGAATTGAAGCACGTGAGGCAGCTGAGAGAAAGCAGGCAGTGGAACGGCAAGCGAATGCTGAAACAGACGTGCAGGCAGCCTCAGAGGCCAATATTCAGCAATAAGTATTTTATATAAATTTATTATCTTAAATCCCGTTGTAGTTGTCTGATGCTCGGTATTTCCGTGTATCGGACAACGGTATAGCCTGCTGCAATCAGCATGGCATCGCGTTCAGCATCTTCCTTTTCTTTGCCAAAATGACTCGGATCATCGAGCTCTACAATTGCAACGACATTATATTCCCGGTCCATCACTACAAAGTCAGTCACCTTGCGATTGAATTTACTCCGCATATTCATCTGGTCATGAGTAATCAAGGCACTGAAAGCAACTTGTGCCAAAATATGATGATGAGGAAAAGCATCTTTCAGACGAGTAAACATCCTGCTTTCAAAGGCAGTAATGACACGTTTGGGGTAAAATTTTTGCTGGCGGGTAAACAGGTGCGGGAAGAGCAGGCAAAATAAGGCGAAACTTGCCAGACAGCCAATCACAAAAAAAATAATCTGACTCAAATGAAACACAGTAGAACTTAGAACAAATAAAAAACCCACTTCATAATGAGTGGGTTCTTCGAGAATCTTGGCTCTCCCACCTGGGCTCGAACCAGGGACCTGCGGATTAACAGTCCGT